>NZ_JAVKGQ010000014.1:89081-100572 GCF_031432255.1 Agromyces aerolatus
CGCGAACCCGCCGCGGCGATCCCCGAGAGTCCTGAGCAGAGAGTTGAGCGCGGGGAGCCGGGAGAGCTGCGAACGAGAGATCGTGGACCACAGCTTGTAATTCAGGGTTGACTTATATAAGTCTTCGGTGAATTATTGTCGCATGCACGCGCTCGAAGTGATCGGGGATCCGGTTCGCCGCCGGATCCTCGAGCTGCTCGCCGACGGCGAGGTCGCCGCGGGCGACATCGGGCGCATCGTGCAGGCCGAGTTCGGCATTAGCCAGCCCGCGGTCTCGCAGCATCTGCGAGTGCTCCGCGAGACCGGGTTCGCGAGCGTGCGCCCCGAGGGCACGCGCCGGCTGTACGCGCTCGACCCCGCACCGATCGCCGAGGCGGCCGCGTGGTTCACGCCGTTCGAACGGTTCTGGCGGGGCCCGCTCGACGCACTCGGCACCGAGCTCGCGCGCGGAGCGCGCACCCGGCGACGAGCGGCGGCGACCGAGCCGAGCGGTGCCCCCGAGGCATCCGGCCGTCACAGCGACCCGGCCGCGCCCGCCACGCCGACGAGGCCCGCCGCCCCGCGGCGACCCGGGCCTGGCCCTTCAGCACCATCCACCCCGAAGGAGCACTGACATGGACATCGAAGCCCAGCTCGACGCCGTCGACCGCGGACTGACCACGGGCAGCCGCGACGGCGAGGACACCTACGTGCAGACCGTGGCACAGACCTACCCGGCGCCGATCGCCGACGTGTGGGACGCATTGACTTCGGCCGAGCGGATCCCGCGGTGGTTCCTGCCGGTCGAGGGCGACCTGCGCGAGGGCGGCCGCTACCAGCTCGTCGGCAACGCCGGCGGCACCATCGAGTCGTGCGACGCACCGAACGCATTCGCCGTCACCTGGGAGTACGGCGGCGGCGTGACCTGGCTCACCGTGCGCCTGAACACGGTCGACGCCGACCACACGCGCGTCGAGCTCGAGCACGTCGCGCCGTCGGCCGAGCTCGGCGCCGAGATGTGGGAGCAGTTCGGGCCCTCGGCGACCGGCATCGGCTGGGACCAGGCGATCATGGGCCTCGCACTGCATCTCACCGACGGCGCGGAGGCCGAGATCACGCCCGAGCAGGGTGCCGAGTGGGCGGTCAGCGACGAGGGTGTGGCGTTCACGCGCGGCAGCGCCGACCGGTGGGCCGCGGTGCACGTGGCCGGGTTGGGCGCCGACCCCGAGGTCGCGCGCCGCGCCGCCGACACCACGTTCGCCATGTACACGGGCGCCGCCCCCGCCGAGTAACCCGCTGGTCGAGGAGCGCCGACACGGGCACCGGGTCTCGATACGCGTGCTCGTCCCTCGCGCGCACCTCGACCAACGGGAGGCCCAGTCCCGCTGGTCGAGTAGCGAAGCGTATCGAGACCTCCTCGACCAACGGACGCGTCAGTCGGCGGACGCGCGCGACAGCGTCTCGCCGCGGAAGAACGCCGGCCGCTTCACGCGCTGCCAGATCATCACCGCGACGCCCGTGAGCAGCACCACCATGCCCAGCACGAACACCAGCCCGACGCCGAACACCGATGACCCCGACCCGTACTCCGGGTCCATGCTGTCGACGAGCGTCGTCACGAACAGCACGCCGAGGATCACCCCGCCGACGAGCGGGAACAGCAGCGTGAAGAAGAACTCGCGCACGCTCCGGAACCAGTGGTTCCGGAAGAACCACACGCACGCGAACGCCGTGATGCCGTAATAGAAGCAGATCATCATGCCGAGCGCGGTGATCGTGTCCCACAGCACGTTCTCGCTCACGAACCGCATGACCGCGTAGAACACCGAGGCCACGATCGCCGACACGACCGTCGCGTACCCCGGTGTGAAGAACCGCGGGCTGACCTTCGCGAACTTCTCGGGCAGCGCCCCGTAGTGCCCCATGGCGAGGAGCGTCCGCGCGGGCGACACGAACGTCGACTGCAGGCTCGACGCCGAGCTCGTGAGCACGGCGAGCGAGACCAGCACCGCGAGCGGGCCGAGCACGGGCCCGGCGAGCGCGAAGAACACGTTGTCCTGGATGTCGGGGTTGCCGAGCCCGAACTCGCCCTCGCCGACGCCCGCGAACGAGATGAGCGAGACCGAGATGAGCAGGTAGAGCGTCACGATGATGCCGACCGTGATGGTCGCCGCACGACCCGGCGTCTTGTCCGACCCGCGCGTCTCCTCGTTCATCGTGAGGGTCACGTCCCAGCCCCAGAAGATGAAGATCGACAACGACAGGCCCGCGGCGAACGCCGAGAACGACTCGACCGCGAACGGGTTGAACCACGACCACTCGATGGCGGTCGCGTCGAACGCGTTGCCGTTCGCGACCTCGACGAGCGCCATGACCGAGAAGAGCACCAGCACGAGCACCTGGAAGCCCACGAGCCAGTACTGCAGCTTCTGCGTGGTCTGCATGTCGCGGTATGAGATCCACGTGGCGCCGAGCATGAACAGCAGGCAGGTCACGACGTTGATGAGCGGGTTGGCCGCGAGGCCGGCGACGTCGGCGTTTCCGGTGATCTGCGAGATCAGCAGGAACAGGAAGTCCACGGCGATGCCCGCGAGGTTCGACAGCACGAGGATCGTCGCGGCGACGAGCCCCCAGCCGGCCATCCAGCCGATCCACGGGCCGAAGGCCCGCGTCGCCCAGGTGAACGACGTGCCCGAGTCGGGCATGCGCCGGTTGAGCTCGCGGTACCCGAAGGCCACGAGCAGCATCGGGATGAAGCCGACGAGGATGATCGCGGGCACCTGCACGCCCACCTCGGACACGGTCGGCCCGAGCGCGGCCGTCAGCGTGTACGCGGGTGCGATGCACGAGATGCCGATGACGATCGCGCCGATGAGCCCCACGGACCCCGCCGAGAGGCCCTTCTTCGAGAGGCCGCGCTCGTCGCCGACCGCGGCGGTCGCGGTCGTCATGGGCGGGTCGCCGGCCGGCTGGTTCTGAGGCTGCGTCATCGCGAGTCTTCCTTCGGTGGGTGGGGCGAAGCGGATGCCACGGCCTCAGCCGCGCGTCCGGGGCACGACGATCATGGGCACGGGCAGCTCGCGCAGCATCTTCGCCGCGGTCGAGCCGAGGAACAGGCGGCGGGGCGCGGCGAGCCGGCTCGAGCCGACGAGCACGAGCTCGCCGGCGTGCCAGTCGAGCGCCTTCACGGCCTCCTCGACGGTCTCGCCGGTCGCGACCTGCGCGGTGACGTCGATGCCGTCGGGCAGCGCGGCGCGAGCCGCCTCGAGCACCTCCTCGGCGTGCGTCGTGCTCGTGAGATGCGCGAGCTCGGCGTCGAGGCCGGCGGGCAGGTCGATGGGCACGAGCGACACGAGTCGGAGCGGGGCGTGCGCGGCGCGCGCGAGGGCGACGGATGCCTCGAGCAGCCGGTCTGCGCCGGGTCGCGTGCCGACCGCGGTCGTGACCCGCGTGACGCCCTGACCCGGCCGGATGTCGCGCGATCCCGCGGGGGCGAGCGCCACCGGCACGTCGGACGAGTGCAGCAGCTCGCCCGCGACCGAGCCGACCCGCGCCCGGCCGAGCAGGCCGCCGCGTGCGGCGCCGACCACGATGAGCGACGCCCCGAACTCGTGCGCGGCGGTCGTGAGGCCTTCCGCGAAGGACTCCGCATACCGGATGTGCAGCGCCTGCGCGATCTCGTCGCCGATGGCGGCGGATGCCTCGGCGAGCCAGTTCCGGCCGCGCTCCTTGACGTGCCGCTCGTACCCGGGGTCGGGCGGCACGACGCCGCCGCGCGCCTCGATGGGCAGCACGAGCACGACCTCGAGCCGTCCCTCGGTCGCGCCGGCGATGCGCGCCGCGAGGGCGAGCGCGTCGGCGCCCGAGTCATCGGCGGTGTACCCGACGACGATGCGGAGCTCGTCGTCGGGACGGGGCGCAGCGCCCTCCTCGACCGGCGCCTCGTCGGTCATGCGCGTGCCCCGGCCTCGGCCAGGATCTGCTCGGCCGCGAGCCGGCCCATGCGGATCGCGCCGTCGACGTGCTGGTAGCCCTTTCCGGCCATGTCGCTGCACGCGAAGCGGATCGGGCCGACGGGGGCACGCAGGTCCTCGCCGTAGCGGGCGAGCCCGCCGAGGTCGAAGCTCGCGGCGTACGCGCCGCGGGTCCACTCCTCGGAACCCCAGTCGCTCTCGTAGTAGACGACCGGGGCGAGCGCCTCGTCGCCGTAGTAGTGCGACAGCGACTCGAGGATGCGCGCCTTCCGCTCGGCGGCCGTGAGCCGGAACACCTCGTCGGCGGCCTCGTCGGCCACGAACCCGACGAGCGTGCCTCGGGCGTCGCCGTGGTTCGTGTTGTCGTAGGCCTCGTGCACGAGCTCGCACGGGCTGAACGCCGTGCCCGAGAGCCCCTGCTCGCGCCAGAACGGCCGGTCGTACACGGCGTGCACCTTGATCACGAACCCCATGGAGAGGTGCTGGTGCATCTGCTGCTGCCGGCGCGGGAGCGGCGGCTCGTACGAGATCCGGCTGATCAGGATCGGCGGCAGCGCGAGCACGGCGTATGTGGCGTGCACCTCGAGGTCGTCGGTGATCGCGACCACACGGCCGGCGGCGCCCGGGCCGGGCGTGCCGGCCGAGGCATCCGCTCGCTCGTCACCGGGCTGCGCCCAGCGCAGCGTCCTGACCGGCTGCCCCAGGCGGACCGCGTCGCCGAGCCGCTCGGCGAGGCCGATCGGCACCTGCTGCAGTCCGCCGACCACGCGGCGGTCGAGGATGAAGTCGGCGTCGACGAGGTTCGAGAACGACCCGGCGGATGCGGCCATCAGCAGCGCCTGCAGCGCCGAGAACGCGTGCGCGGGCTTGGTGAGCATCGCGCCGGCGATGAACATGCCGATGTTCTCGCGGGCCTCCTCGTCGTCGGTCTGCGTCTCGAGCCAGCGGGCGAACGAGATCTCGTCGAGCTCCTTCGCGCGCGGGTGTTCCCACGGGCGGTCGGGGTCGATCTCGGCGACCAGCGCGTCGAGCCGTTCGATGAGCGTGAGGATCTGCTGCTCGGTCGCCTCGGGCACCGGGAAGATGTCGCCCTCGAAGCGGCGCAGCTCGCCGTCGGGCCCGCGGTACAGGTTCACGCCCTCGCGGTAGCGCGGGTACGTCTCGAGGCCCAGCTCGTCGAGGGTCTCGATGAGCGCGTCCTGATCGGGCGAGACCCACTGGCCGCCGATCTCGAGCGTGGCCCCGTCGACGTCGCCGGTCCAGAGCCGCCCGCCGACCCGGTCCCGCGCCTCGAGCACGACCACCGCCTTGCCCGCCGCGCGAAGCCTCGTCGCGGCCGTGAGGCCGGCTGCGCCGGCCCCCACGATCACGACGTCCGTGTCGATGCGTTCCATGTGCTGCTTTCTTCCTTCTCGCTGGGTCTCGATACGCGTGCTCGTCCCTCGCTCGCTACTCGACCAACGAAGGGGTTATGAGAGGGGGATGAGGGTGTACTTCGTGTCGAGGTACTCGTGGATGCCCTCGAGGCCGCCCTCGCGGCCGATACCGGACTGCTTCACGCCGCCGAACGGCGCCGCGGCGTTCGACACGAGCCCCGTGTTGAGGCCCATCATGCCCGTCGCCATGCGGTCGATCATGCGGTGCCCGCGCGCGAGGTCCTGCGTGAACACGTACGAGATGAGCCCGTACTCGGTGTTGTTCGCGAGCCGCACCGCTTCGTCCTCGTCGGCGAACGTCGTGATGCCGAGCACCGGCCCGAAGATCTCCTCCTTCAGCAGGCGCGCGCTCGCCGACACGTCGCCGAGCACGGTCGGCGCGTAGAACGAGCCGGCGCCGTCGATGGGCGAGCCGCCGACGAGCACCTGCGCACCCTTCGAGACCGCGTCCTGCACGAGCTCGTCGGTCGAGGCGACCGCGTCGTCGTCGATGAGCGGGCCGATCGAGATGCCGTCGTCGGTGCCGCGGCCGACGCGCATGTCGCGCACGCGCTCGGCGACGCGGCGGGCGAACTCGGGCGCGACGGACTCGTGCACGATGAACCGGTTCGCGGCCGTGCAGGCCTGGCCGATGTTGCGGAACTTCGCCACGAGCGCGCCCTCGACGGCTTGGTCGAGGTCGGCGTCGTCGAAGATCACGAACGGCGCGTTGCCGCCGAGCTCCATCGAGGTGCGCAGGATGCCCTGCGCGGCCTGCTGCATGAGCGAGCGGCCGACCTCGGTCGAGCCCGTGAAGCTCAGCTTGCGCAGGCGCGGGTCGGCGATGATCGGGCCCGAGAGCTTCGACGAGCTCGACGTCGTGACGACGTTCACGACGCCCTTCGGCAGCCCGACCTCTTCGAGCAGCTGCACGAACGCGATCGTCGTGAGCGGCGTCAGCGCGGCGGGCTTGATGACGACCGTGCAGCCGGCGGCGAGCGCGGGCGCGATCTTGCGGGTCGCCATCGCGAGCGGGAAGTTCCACGGCGTGATGAAGAACGACGGACCGACGGGGCGCTGCGAGACGACGATGCGGCCGGTGCCCTCGGGGTTCACGCCGTAGCGGCCCGTGATGCGCACGGCCTCCTCGCTGAACCAGCGGAGGAACTCGCCGCCGTAGCCGACCTCACCGCGCGCCTCCGCGAGCGGCTTGCCCATCTCGAGCGTCATGAGGAGCGCGAACTCCTCCTTGCGCGCCATGAGCGTGTCGAACGCGCGGCGCAGCAGCTCGCCGCGCTCGCGCGGCGCCGTGGCGGCCCAGGCGTCCTGCGCCGCAGCGGCCGCGTCGAGCGCGCGGATGCCGTCGGCGGGCGAGGCGTCGGCGATCTCCTTGATGACCTGACCGGTCGACGGGTCGGAGACGGTCATGGTGCGGCCGCCTTCGGCGTCCACCCACTCGCCGCCGATGAAGAGGCCGCTGGCGACCTGCTCGAGGACGGCGGATTCCTGTGTTGCGGTGGTCATGCTGCTCCCGTTCTGTGGAGATGGTCCGGATGCCTCTGCGGAACCCGTGCGCATCGGTGCGCGGTTGACGGTGATGATGAGGTGCGTGCGGGGCGCGGTCGTGGCGGCCGGGCCGTCGGGGTCGGTACCAGTCTGCTCCGGGCGCCGTCCGCTCGCCACGGGTTGCGGATCGCCCGCGGCGTCTGGACGCGGCGCTCGGCTGGCACGCGCGGCGGCCTCAGGCGCGCTGGAGGCCTTCGGCGATCACGGACAGGCCGTCGACGAGCAGCTCGTCGCTGATCGTGAGCGGCGGCAGGAACCGGATGACGTTGCCGTACGTGCCGCACGTGAGCAGCACGACGCCGTTGGCGTGGGCGTAGGCCGCGACCTCAGCGGTGAGCTTCGCGTCGGGTGCACCCGTCGCGGGGTCGACGAGCTCCATCGCGACCATCGCGCCGCGTCCGCGCACGTCGCCGATGCGGGGGTCCGCCGTGCGCAGCGCGTTGAGGCGGCCGAACAGCACCGCGCCGATCTGCTGCGCACGCTCGATGAGGCCGTCCTCCTCGTACGCCTCGATGGTCGCGAGCGCCGCGGCGACCGCGAGCGGGTTGCCCGTGTAGGTGCCGCCGAGGCCGCCCGTGATCGCCGCGTCCATGATCTCGGCGCGGCCCGTGACCGCGGACAGCGGCAGGCCGCCCGCGATGCCCTTGGCGGTCACGACGAGGTCGGGCACGACGCCCTCATGATCGACCGCGAACCAGGCGCCCGTGCGGGCGAAGCCCGTCTGCACCTCGTCGGCGATGAAGACGACGTCGTTCGCGCGCGCCCACTCAGCGAGCGCGGCGAGGAACCCGGGCGCGGGGACGATGAAGCCGCCCTCGCCCTGGATCGGCTCGATGATGAGCGCGGCGAGGTTCTCGGCGCCCACCTGCTTCTCGATCTGCGTGATGGCCTTGGCCGCGGCATCCGCCCCGCTCAGCCCGCCGTCGCGGAACGGGTACGACAGCGGCGCGCGGTAGATCTCGGGCGCGAAGGGGCCGAATCCGCTCTTGTACGGGATGTTCTTCGCGGTGAGGCCCATGGTGAGGTTGGTGCGGCCGTGGTACGCGTGGTCGAACGCGACGACGGCCTGCTTCTTGGTGAAGCTGCGCGCGATCTTGATCGCGTTCTCGACGGCCTCGGCGCCCGAGTTGAACAGCGCGGAGCGCTTGGCGTGGTCGCCCGGTGTGAGCTCGTTGAGCTTCTCGGCGACGGCGACGTAGCCCTCGTACGGGGCGACCGTGAAGCACGTGTGCGTGAACGCGTTGAGCTGTGCGGTGACGGCCTCGACGACGCGTGGGTTCGCGTTGCCCACGCCCGTGACGGCGATGCCCGAGCTGAGGTCGATGAGCGAGTTGCCATCGGCGTCGACGATGACCCCGCCGCCCGCGGCGACGACGGAGATGGGCAGCGTCGCGCCGACGCCGGACGCGACGGCCTCCGCCTTGCGGTCCATGAGCTCCTGCGAACGCGGGCCGGGGATCGCCGTGATGAGGCGGCGCTCCTGCGGCAGTGCGGGGCCGCCGATGGCGGGGGCCTGGGTGTCGACGAGGGTCATGGCGGCTCCTAGTGAGGGTCGGCTCGCGGGTGGACGATGCGGCCATGCTAGGCAGCGCTGCACCGATGGCGCTGCACCGGTGTGTACACTCGATTCCCACCCACTAGACACGATGTACACGAGTCGCCGATGCCCCTCACCGTTCGCACCCTGCTCGCGCGCGACGAGCTCGCGCTGCGCCTGCTCGTCGCGGAGGCGGCGCTGCCCGACGGCGCGCTCGACGCCCCGGTCGTGTGGGCGCACTCGTCCGACCTCGTCGACCCGGCGCCGTTCCTCGACCCCGGCCACGTGCTCCTCACGACCGGCACCCAGTTCGGCGCGGACACCGGCCACGACGACCCCGAGCGGTTCGCCGACTACGTCGCGCGCCTCAGCGGGGCTGGCGTCGCCGCCCTGGGCTTCGGCACCGAGGTCGTCCGCGACGGCACACCCGCCGTGCTCATCGACGCGTGCCGCACGCATGGCCTGCCGGTCTTCGAGGTGCCGTACCGCGTCCCGTTCATCCGCGTCGCCCGAACGGTCGCCGACCTGAACACCGCCGACGCGAACGCGAGGCAGGCGTGGGCGCTGCAGGCGCAGCGCGCGATCTCGCTCGCCGCGCTCCGGCCCGACGGGCTCGGTGCGACCCTCGGCGAGCTGTCGCGCCGCCTCGGCGCCTGGGTCGGGCTCGTGGATGCCGCGGGCGGGCTGGACCGCGAGGCCCCGGCGGGCGGGCTCGCGCAACCCGCGCTCGGCGAGGTCGTCGGCGAAGCGCGCACCATGCTCCGCCGCGGCCAGCGCGCGAGCCGCACGGTCGAGGCCGGCGCGAGCGTCGGCACCCCGCACCGCGTCACGCTGCAGACCCTCGGCGGTGGCGGCGCGCTGCGCGGCGTGCTCGCCATCGGCGACTCCGCCGAGCTCGACCAGGCCGGCCGCGAGGTCGTCACCGCCGTGATCGCGCTCGCCGGGCTCGCGCTCGAGCAGAACCGCGACCTCGACCGCGCGCGCGGGCATCTGCGCTCGGGCCTGCTCAGGTCGATCCTCGCGGGCGACCTCGACCTCGCGGCCGGCGTCGCGGCCGAGATGTGGGGCGCGCTGCCCGAGCCGCCGCTGCGCGTCGCGATCGCCGACGTGCCGGCCGAGCACGCCGACCGGCTCGTCGAGCTGCTCGAGCTCCGCGTCGACGAGCGGGCCGGCCGGCTGTTCTTCGGGCGCGACGACGACACCGTCGTGCTGCTCGCCGAACCCGCCGACGCGGCACTCGCGGAGGAGCTCGCGACCGAGTTCGGCGTCGCGGTCGGCGTCTCCGACGAGGTGCCCACGCTCGGGGCCGGCGCCGTGCGCGGCGCGCACGAGCAGGCGCTCCGCGCCCTCGAACGGGCTCGCGAACAGGGGGCATCCGTCGTCGCGTTCGAGGAGATCAGCCGGCAGGGCGTGCTCGCGTTCCTCGCCCGCACCGACGCGCGCGCCGTCGCGCGCGCGACGCTCGCCCCGCTCGCCGACCACGACGCCGCGAACGGCACGACCCTCGTGGAGACCACACGCACCTGGCTCGAGCACGGCGGCCAGTTCGACGCGACCGCACAGGCGCTCGGCGTGCACCGCCACACCGTGCGCAGCCGCATCGCGCTCGCCGAGCGCCTGCTCGGCCGCGACCTCTCGGGCTTCCACGCGCGCGCCGACCTCTGGGCCGCCCTCCTCGCCGTCGGCTGACCCGCGACTGTGGCCGGTCGCCGCGAGTGTGACCACAGCGGCGGCCACACTCGTGCGCAACGGCCACACTCGCCCACGGACACCGAGGGGTGACTCACGGGTGGACGCGGCGTACCCTGGTCGCGAGCGAAGGGGGCTATCGATGCGCGCAACCGTCGGGGATCGTCTGGTCATCCACAGCAAGCAGGTCGGGCAGACCGACCGGCACGGGGAGGTGCTCGAGGTGCGCGGCGCCGACGGCGGCCCGCCCTACTTCGTACGGTTCGACGACGGGCACGAGACGCTGCTCTACCCCGGCGGCGACTGCGAGCTCGAACACCGGTCGTCGATCGAGTGAGCTACGCGCCGGCGCCCCACCCGCTGGTCGAGTGAGCTACGCGCCAGCGAGCGTATCGAGACCCGGCGACCCGCCCTCGAATCCGCGTCACGGGTCTCGATACGCGTGCTCGTCCCTCGCTCGCCACTCGACCAGCGGGCGGGCTCGTCCCTCGCTCGCCACTCGACCGGCGGGTGCCGCTAGCGTGGAGCGCATGTTCCACACGTACGCGGCGATCGGCGACAGCTTCACCGAGGGCGTGGGCGATGAGCTGCCCGACGGCTCGGCGCGCGGCTGGGCCGACTTCGTCGCCCTCGCGATGGCGCGCGCGGCGCGCGAGCCGATCGGGTACGCGAACCTCGCGATCCGCGGCCGGAAGCTCGGCCCGATCGTCGAGGAGCAGCTCGAGGCCGCGATCGCGCTGCGACCCGAGGTGATCAGCTTCAACGGCGGCGGCAACGACATGCTGCGCCCGCGCATGCCCGAGGAGCGGGTCGCCGGCCGCTTCCGCGCCGCCGTGCACCGCATCCGCGAGGAGGGCATCCACGTGCTCATGCTGAGCGGCGCGAACCCGACCGACCATCTACCGCTCGGACGGGTGTTCGACGCGCGCGGCGTGCGGCTCACCGCGGCCCTGCTCGATCTCGCGGAGCTCGACGGCGTCACGTTCGTCGACAACTTCAACGACGTCGGCCTGCGGGACATCCGGTACTGGTCGCCCGACAAGCTGCACCTGAACTCGCTCGGACACGCCCGCGTCGCGAGCAACGTGCTCACCGCGATCGGCGTGCCCGTGCCGCCCGAGTGGGGCGTGGAGGAGGTCGCGGCCGCGCCGGCCGGCCCCCGCAGCCGCAACACCGCCGCGTACTACCGCGAGTTCGTGCTGCCCTGGATCGGCCGCCGCCTCACGGGCCGCTCTTCCGGCGACGGCCGCACCGCCAAGCGCCCCACCCTCCTCCCCGTGGCCCCCTGACCCCCCCCCCCCCCCCCCCCCCCCCGAACACCGGCGCCGAGT
>NZ_JAVKGQ010000015.1:0-96725 GCF_031432255.1 Agromyces aerolatus
GCACGGATCCGCCAATCGCGGTCGCCGGCGGGGTCGTCGATCGTCTGCTCCACCCCCCAGACCCCCCCGGGGCCGCCGCCTCCCGCCGAGGCATCCGAAAGCACGCCGCCGCGCCGTGGCCGTCAGCCGCGCCGGGCGACCAGCGCGACCGCTGCCGCGCTGCACGTGAACGGTGGAGGCGCCGGCGCAACGCTCGTGCCCCCGGCCGAGGCCGACGACGCGGCCCGTGAGGCCGCGCGCGCGGCGGTTCGTGAGGAGCTCGCCGCCGCCACCGGTTCTGCGCCCCGCGAGGGCAACGGTGCCAGCGGCGCCGAAGGCGCCGAGGATGAGACGCCCGCCGAACAGCCCCGCCAGGGCCGTGGCCGAAACCGCGGCCGCCGTGGCGGCGACCGCGAGCGCGGCGGTGAGCGCGATGGTCAGAAGTCCGGCGACGAAGGCCAGCGCCAGCAGAACGGCGACGGCGGCCGCAAGGCCGAGGAGTCGCGCGGCGACCGGCAGGGCGAGGGCGACCGCGCCCAGAGCGACGGCCGCAACGGTGAGCGCGGCGACAAGTCGGGCGACAAGTCGCAGGGCGATCGCGGCCAGGGCGAGAAGAACCAGAACGAGAAGAACCAGGGCGACAAGGGCCAGAGCGGCCGGCAGCAGCAGGGCCAGCAGGCCGACGGCGAAGGCGGCCGTCGCAACCGGTACCGCGACCGCAAGCGTCGCGGTCAGGGCGCGGGTGACGACGTCGAGCCCGAGATCCTCGACGACGACGTGCTGATCCCGATCGCGGGCATCCTCGACGTCCTCGACAACTACGCGTTCGTGCGCACCACGGGCTACCTGCCCGGCCCGAGCGATGTCTACGTCTCGCTCGGCCAGGTGAAGAAGTACCACCTGCGCAAGGGCGACGCCGTGGTCGGCGCGATCAAGCAGCCGCGCGACGGCGAGTCGAACAGCCGCCAGAAGTACAACGCGCTGGTCAAGGTCGACTCCGTCAACGGGCAGAACGCCGAGGAGGCCGCCGCACGCGTCGACTTCCAGAAGCTCACGCCGCTCTACCCGCAGGACCGTCTGCGGCTCGAGACCGAGCCGACCAAGCTCACGCAGCGCATCATCGATCTCGTGGCGCCCATCGGCAAGGGCCAGCGCGGCCTCATCGTCGCGCCGCCGAAGGCCGGCAAGACGATCGTGCTGCAGCAGATCGCGAACGCGATCGCGACGAACAACCCCGAGGTCCACCTCATGGTCGTGCTCGTCGACGAGCGGCCCGAAGAGGTCACCGACATGGAGCGCACGGTCAAGGGCGAGGTCATCGCCTCGACCTTCGACCGTCCGGCCGAAGACCACACGACCGTCGCCGAGCTCGCGATCGAGCGTGCGAAGCGCCTGGTCGAGCTCGGTCACGACGTCGTCGTGCTGCTCGACTCGATCACCCGCCTCGGCCGCGCGTACAACCTCGCCGCGCCCGCGTCGGGCCGCATCCTCTCGGGTGGCGTCGACGCGTCGGCGCTCTACCCGCCGAAGCGGTTCTTCGGCGCCGCGCGCAACATCGAGAACGGCGGATCGCTGACCATCCTCGCCACGGCGCTCGTCGAGACCGGGTCGAAGATGGACGAGGTGATCTTCGAGGAGTTCAAGGGCACCGGCAACTCCGAGCTGCGACTCTCGCGCCAGCTCGCCGACAAGCGGATCTTCCCGGCCGTCGACGTGAACGCGTCGTCGACGCGCCGCGAGGAGATGCTGCTCTCGCCCGACGAGGTCAAGATCACGTGGAAGCTGCGCCGGGCCCTCGCCGGTCTCGAACCGCAGCAGGCGCTCGAGGCCGTCCTCGGCCGGCTCCGTGAGACGCAGTCCAACACCGAGTTCCTGCTACTCATGCAGAAGTCGGCGCCGGTCGGCGGCAACGGGCACGGCGCGTCGCACGGCCACGAGCCCGACCACCGCTGAGCCGCACGTGTTCGAGTCCGTCCAGGCGCTGATCGCGGAGCACGGCGAGCTTCAAGAGGAGCTCGCCGACCCCGCGCTGCACGCCGACGCCGCGCGTGCCAAGCGGGTGAACCGGCGCTACGCCGAGCTCTCGCGCATCGTCGCCGCGCACACCGCCTGGCAGCAGGCGCAGGACGACCTCGCCGCGGCGCGTGAGCTCGCGAAGGAGGACGAGGCGTTCGCCGAGGAGGTGCCGGCTCTCGAGGAGTCGCTCGCCGACTCGCAGGAGAAGCTGCGGCGCCTGCTCATCCCGCGTGACCCCGACGACGGCCGAGACGTGATCATGGAGATCAAGGGCGGCGAGGGGGGCGCCGAGAGCGCCCTCTTCGCGGCCGACCTCCTGCGCATGTACATCCAGTACGCGCAGTCGAAGGGCTGGAAGACCGAGCTGCTCGAACGCGACGAGTCGGATCTCGGCGGGTACAAGAACGTCCAGGTCGCCATCAAGTCCAACGCGACCGACCCGGCGCAGGGCGTCTGGGCACACCTGAAGTACGAGGGCGGGGTGCACCGCGTGCAGCGCGTGCCCGTGACCGAGACGCAGGGGCGCATCCACACGTCCACGACCGGCGTGCTCGTCTTCCCCGAGGTCGACGAGCCCGAAGAGGTCGACATCAACCAGAACGACCTCAAGATCGACGTCTACCGCTCGAGCGGGCCCGGCGGGCAGTCGGTGAACACGACCGACTCGGCCGTGCGGATCACGCACGTGCCGACCGGCATCGTCGTGTCGATGCAGAACGAGAAGAGCCAGCTGCAGAACCGCGAGGCCGCCATGCGCGTGCTGCGGGCGCGCCTGCTCGCCCGGCAGCAGGAGGAGCTCGCGGCGGCCGCGTCCGACGCGCGCAAGTCGCAGATCCGCTCGATGGACCGCTCGGAGCGCATCCGCACGTACAACTTCCCCGAGAACCGCATCGCCGACCATCGCACCGGGTACAAGGCGTACAACCTCGACGCCGTCATGGACGGTGCGCTCGACCCGGTCATCGAGTCGGCGGTCGCCGCCGACGAGGAGGCGCGCCTGGCCGACCTCGGCTAGGCGGCTGGCGCGCCGCGCCCCGGGCGCTCCGCGCCCACCCGCGCTCCGCGCCCACCCGCGCTCCGCGCCCACCCGCGCTCCGCGCCATCTCCCGCTGACCGCGCCACGCCCGACCGTCCGCGCCATCTTCCGCTGACCGCGCCACGCCCGACGGCCTGCGCCAGCAACGACCGTCGGGGGCGGCGCAGTTCGTCGGGAGTGGCGCTGATGCAGATCCCACGGCGCCTCCACACGGGCCCCGCGGGTGGCGTTTCCTCACAGGTTTCGCGGGTTGAACGCGGTCGGGCGATGATGGGCGCAACATCGACGGATGTCTCAATCTGCGATTCCAGTCGGTGACGATGGTCTGATCCTTGCGTCGAGAGCGCGTGCGCTCGGCCGTGAGGCTGACCTGCGCCGGCTGCGTCGAAGCGAGTCGCTCGTCGGAGTGCGCCGCGGGGTGTACCTCGATCCGCACGACGCTCTCGGACGCACGGCACTGCAGCAGTATCGTCAGCTGGCGTTCGCCGTCGGCCACCAGCGCAAGTCGCCGGTCTTCGCCGCCATCACCGCAGCCGTGCTGCACGGGTTGCCCGTGATCGGGGGACCCCCCGCCGAGGTCTTCGTGCTCGCAGGCGGCAGTTCGGGCCGGCGGCGTAACGGCGTCGTCGAGATCCCCCGACGTGGGACCGAGACGATCGTCCGGCTCGATGGCCGGTCCGTCACATCGGTGGCCGAATGCGTCATCGAGGTCGCTCGGCGTGTACCGCTCGTGACGGCACTGGTTCTGGCCGATGCGGCCCTGTCCGTCCCCAGATTCGGCGCGAGTGCGCCGCGTTGCGGCATCGATGATCTCCACGCCGCCTATTCGGCTCGGCTGCCGTTTCGGTGCAGCCGTCGCGTGTTGGCACTGCTGCAGCGCGCGACCACCCAGTCGGATTCGCCGCTCGAGTCGATGAGCCGATTGAGAATCGAGGAGTTCGGATTCCCGGCGCCGGTCCTGCAGTTCCCGGTTCCGTCGCCATCAGGGACTCGGGTCAGGTACCTGGATTTCGCGTGGCCCGAGCACGGCGTGTGGGGCGAAGCGGACGGCCGCGGCAAGTACGGCGCGGCACGCGTCGACGGGTCGAACGCTGCTGCCGAAGTCATCCTCCGAGAGAAGCGTCGGGAGGATGAGATCCGGATGGCCACGGGATGGCGATGCGTTCGTTGGGACTGGCGGGATGCCTGGACCGGCGATCCTCTGCGCGAGGCACTGGTACGAGCAGGCCTTCCCCGAACATGAACGAGCGCAGCCGTCACGGCCCGCGCCACCTGTGACCGACTGCACCAGGTACGGCGGTCGTGGCTGGCGCAGTTCGTGCGCACCGGCGCGGTGCGCGCAAACGGGCGCGGAGCGCGCGAGGTGGCGCGGTGCGCGCAAACGGGCGCGGTGCGCGCGGGCTGGACCGGGAGCGCGCAAGGTGGCGCGGAGCGCGGCAGCGGGCGAATCGGCGCGGAGCGCGCGCGGGTCAGATGTGCCAGTGCCAGTCGTGGACGCCGCGTGCGGCGTCGGCCGCGGCATGCGAGAGCGGCTTCACCGTCGCCGGCACGCCGACCACGAGCGAGTGCGCGGGCGCGGGCTTGGTGACGACGGCGTTCGCGCCGACCGCACTCCAGGCGCCGACCGTGATGTCGCCGAGGATCTTCGCGCCCGCTCCCACGGTCACGCCGTCCTCGAGCGTCGGGTGTCGTTTCGTGCCGGCCGGGGTGTTTCTCGGCGCCTTCCCGCCGAGCGTCACCCCGTGGTAGAGCATGACGTCGTTGCCGACGACGGCGGTCTCGCCGATGACCACGCCCATGCCGTGGTCGATGAAGAACCGCCGCCCGATGTGTGCACCCGGGTGGATCTCGATGCCGGTGAGGAACCTCACGAGTTGCGACAGCAGGCGCGCCGGCAGCCGGAACCCGGCCGCCCAGAGCCGGTGCGCGGCACGGTGGGCCCAGATCGCGTGCAGACCCGAGTACGCGAGGAAGACCTCGAGATCGCCGCGCGCGGCGGGGTCGTGCGAACGGGCGGTCGCGAGGTCTTCCTTCAGGGTACGGAGCATCGGCACCCGATCAGTCAAGCAGACTCAGCCGAGCAGCCCCTCGTAGAGCACGGTCGACAGGTACCGCTCGCCGTAGCTCGCGACGATGACGACGATGATCTTGCCGGCGTTCTCGGGTCGCTTCGCGAGCTCGAGCGCCGCGTACACGGTCGCGCCCGACGAGATCCCGCCGAGGATGCCCTCGTCCTGCCCGAGCCGGCGTGCCGTGGCGACGGCCTGGTCGATGTTCACGTCGATGATCTCGTCGTACACGTCGCGGTCGAGGATGGCCGGCACGAAGTTGGCGCCGATGCCCTGGATCTTGTGCGGTCCGGGTGCGCCGCCGTTCAGGATGGGGGACTCGGCGGGCTCGACGCCCACGATCCGCACCTCTGGCTTGCGCTCCTTGAGCACCTGGCCGACCCCGGTCAGCGTGCCGCCGGTGCCGATGCCCGAGACGAAGAGGTCGACGCCGCCGTCGGTGTCGTTCCAGACCTCCTCGGCCGTGGTGCGGCGGTGGATGTCGACGTTGGCCTCGTTCTCGAACTGGCGCGCGAGGATTGCTCCGGGCGTCTCGGACGCGATCTGCTCGGCACGCGCGACGGCGCCCTTCATGCCCTCGGAGCCGGGCGTGAGCACGAGCTCGGCACCGTACGCCTTGAGCAGCGACTTGCGCTCCTGCGACATGGTCTCGGGCATGGCGAGGATGACGCGGTACCCGCGCGCGGCGCCGATCGCCGCGAGCGCGATGCCCGTGTTGCCGCTCGTGCCCTCGACGATGGTGCCGCCGGGCTGCAGGGCGCCGGCTGCCTCGGCGGCGTCGACGATGCCGACGCCGAGCCGGTCCTTGACGCTCGCCGAGGGGTTGTAGAACTCGAGCTTGGCGAGCACGGTCGCCTCGGCCCCGTCGGTGATGCGGTTGAGGCGGACGAGGGGAGTGCCCCCGAAAGCCTGGGTGATGTCGTCGTAGACCTTCGCCATGCGAAAACTCCTGTTCGGGTGGACTCGAGTGCGTCTTCCAGCCTAGAACCGGGCGCAGGTGGGTTACATTCCATTGCGTGAATGCGAGTGAACCGGAGTCGTCTGCGCCGAGCGTGCGCGAGGTGCGCGACGCGGCGATCGTGGCGTTGGCCGCGGCCGGGGTCCCCGATCCGGAGGTCGATGCCGAGCTGCTGATCGCGCATGTGGTCGGCGGCTCGCGCGGCGAGGTCCAGGCCCGCCTGATCGTGGGCGGCGCGATCACGGCGACGGATGCCTCGGCCATCGCCCGGCTCGTCGAGCGCCGCGCGGCGCGGGAGCCGCTCCAGCACCTCACGGGCCGGGCACCGTTCCGTTCGCTCGAGCTCGCGGTCGGGCCCGGCGTGTTCATCCCGCGACCCGAGACCGAGTACGTGGCGCAGCTGGCCATCGACGCGCTGCGTGCGGCGGCCGATCCCGAGCCGATCGGCGTGGATCTCGGGTCGGGGAGCGGGGCGATCGCGATCTCGCTGGCGACGGAGGTCCCGCATGCGCGCGTGTGGGCCGTCGAGAAGTCGCCGGAGGCGCTGCCGTGGACCCGGCGCAATGTCGACGAGAACGGAGCGGCCAATCTCACGCTTGTCTCCGGCGATCTCGCCGACACGCTCACGGAGCTCGACGGCCGGGTCGCGGTCGTGATCTCCAACCCGCCGTACGTGCCCGCCGCGGCGATCCCGCGCGACCCCGAGGTGCATCTGTACGACCCCGAGGTCGCGCTGTATGGCGGACCCGACGGGCTCGACGTCATCAGGGTGCTCTCACGACGCGCGCTCGAGCTGCTCCGCCCGGGCGGCACGCTCGTCATCGAGCACGCCGAGCACCAGTCGCCCGCGATCGCCGAGCTGCTCGCGGCCGACGGCTGGCGCGCGATCGCGCATCATCGCGATTTCACGCTGCGCGACCGCGCCACGACCGCGCTCCGCTGAGCCCGACCTGCAGCGCCGGCTCTGACCGATCGCGCCACGTACGACCGTCGTGCGTGGCGCGGGCGACGGGAGGTGGCGCGGGCGACGGGAGGTGGCGCGGGCGACGGGAGGTGGCGCGGACGACGGGAGGTCGCGCGGGGGTCAGCTGCGCGCAGCGCGCGCGCGGGCTTCTTTGAGGGCGATGCGCTCGAGCTTGCGCGCATCGCGGAGTCGCTTCTCGGCCTCCCGGCGGGCCTTCTGCGCCTCGCGGACCTTCTTGTCGGCGAGCACGGCGGGGTCCTCGTGCGGCTCCGGCGCGACCGGCGGCGCGGACCCTCCCGCCGCCTGCGCCGCGACGTAGACCTCGACCCCGTCGAGCACGCGCTCCAGGCCGAACGCGAGCGGGTCTTCGCCCTCACGGAACACCCCGGAATCGACGGCGCGTCGGAGCGCCGGGAACTCCTCGGCGGTGACGAGCGAGTCGAGCATGGCGTCGCGCGCATCGTCGATCAGCTGCGGGTCGACGCCGGCCGCGTTCGCGGCCTCGACGTACGAGCGCTCGATGATGCCCTGCCATCGCGTCTGGCCGGTGATGAGCAGCATGACGGCGATCCGCGCGTCCTCTGAGAGCGGAAGCTCGGAGAGGATCTCGAGCGCGGCGTCCATCCAGGCGAGGTTGTTGGGTGTGACGGGCGTGCCGTCGATCGGGATGTCGAGCAGCCAGGGGTGCTCGCGGTAGCGCGCGAGGGTGCCGGCGGCGTGGCGGCGAAGCCGCTCGCGCCAGGGCAGCGCCTCGTCGCCGGGTTCGGGCTCCGGCGGGACACCCGTGCCGAACTCCTGCATGAGCGTGAGCAGATCGTCTTTCGCGCTGACATACCGGTACAGCGACATGGTCGTGAACCCGAGCGCCTGCGCGACCCGGCTCATCGACACCGCGCCGAGGCCCTCGGCGTCCGCGATGCCGGCGGCGACCTCGACGATCCGCTCGATGCTCAGCTCGCGCTTCGGTCCGCGCTGCGGGTTCGCCGCGACGCCCCAGGCCAGGGCGACTCCACGCGGAAGCTCGGGTTCAGCTGACGGGCGAGCGGGGGAGTCGGGGGTCATCCGGATCCTTTCGGCGGGTGAGGTTGCACTCCATCCTAGAACTGTGTATAGATTAAACCGCGTGTGGATGCCATACACAGTTTATGCAACACACTGTTACCACTCGACATTATGTTCTCCATTCACGAAAGGCGTGATCATGACCTCTCCGACCGGCCCCGCCCTCGCGATCGACGTTCGCGGGCTCGGCAAGCGATTCGGCCGGGCGAGCGTGCTCGACGGCCTCGACCTCGTCGTGCCCGAGGGCACGGTCTTCGCCCTGCTCGGACCGAACGGCTCGGGGAAGACGACGACCATCAACATCCTCACGACGCTCGTCCGCCCGGACGCCGGGACCGCATCCGTCGCCGGTCATGACGTGGCCCGCGAGCCCGACGCGGTGCGTGAGCGCATCAGCCTGACCGGCCAGCAGGCCGCCGTCGACGAGGTGCTCACGGGCCGGGAGAACCTCGTGATGCTCGGCCGCCTCTCCGGGCTCAGCCCGCGCAGCGCGAAGGATCGCGCCGCCGAGCTCCTCGAGCGCTTCGACCTCGTGCAGGCCGCGGCGCGCCCCGTGAAGACCTACTCGGGCGGCATGCGTCGCCGGCTCGACCTCGCGTGCAGCCTCGTCGTGCCGACCCCGGTGATCTTCCTCGACGAGCCGACGACGGGCCTCGACACGGGCAGCAGGCAGGAGCTCTGGCGCGTGATCGGCGAGATCGCCGGAATGGGCGCGACCGTCTTCCTCACGACGCAGTACCTCGAGGAGGCCGACCGTCTCGCCGACCGGATCGCGGTGCTCGACGGCGGTCGGATCGTCGCCGAGGGCAGCGCGAGCGAGCTCAAGTCGCGGGTCGGCGGCGAGGTGGTTGAGCTCCGGGACGCCGACGACGCACTCCTCGCGGAGCTGCCCACCGACGGCACGGTGCACGGGCTGCGCGCCGCGATCGACGAGCTCGACCGCCACGAGGCATCCGCCCGGCCCGGCGTGCACGTGACCGTCCGGCGCCCGAGCCTCGACGACGCATTCCTCGCGATCACGAGGGGACTCATGCCGACCGCGGGCGATGCCCGCGACGCGACCGCTCAACTCATCACGAAAGGACGATCATGACCACTATCGCCCCATCGCGGCCGTCCGCTTCCGCCCCCGCGCTCGGCGCGCGCACCGCCCTCGGCCCGTTCACGGCGGAGTCCGTCTTCATCCGCCGCAGCCTCACGCACTCGCTCCGCGACGGCGAGGCGCTGCTCATGGCGATCCTGTTGCCCGTCATGCTCATGCTGCTGTTCACCTTCGTGTTCGGCGGTGCGCTCGATCCCTCCGGCGGGTACGTCGACTACGTGGTGCCCGGCATCGTCCTGCTGTGCGCGGGCTTCGGTGCCAGCTCCACGGCGACCTACGTGGCGCGCGACATGTCGACCGGCGTCATCGACCGGTTCCGCACGATGCCGCTGCGTGCCGGAGCGGTGCTCACCGGGCACGTGGTCGCGAGCGTCGCACGCAACCTCCTCGCGACCGCGGTCGTGATCGGCGTCGCGTTCGCGCTGGGCTTCCGCCCGTCCGCGGGCGTGCTCGAGTGGCTCGGCGCGATCGGCATGATCGCGTTGTACATCCTGGCGATCACGTGGCTGTTCGCCGCGATCGGCCTCGCGGCCGGCAGCCCGGACGCCGCGAACGGCTACGGGTTCATCCTGTTGTTCCTGCCGTACCTGTCGAGCGCGTTCGTCCCGGTCGACACGCTCCCCGCGTGGCTGCAGTGGGTCGCCGAGCACCAGCCCATCACGCCGATCATCGAGACCATCCGGAGCCTGCTCATGGGCACGCCGATGGGTGACTCGGGATGGTGGGCGCTCGGCTGGTGCGCCGGGATCGTCGCGTTCTCGGCCTGGTGGGGCGCGTGGCTGTTCCGCCGCAAGGCCGGGCGGCGCTGAGCGACTCGTCGGTCGAGCAGCGCAGCGCATCGAGACCCGTATGCGAGGTGTCGATGCGCTCGCCGGCGCTCACTACTCGACCAGCGGGTGCCCGCGATCCGCGGCGAACGCCCGGATCGCGGGCACCAGTTCGCGGGCGTTCGCGTCGGTGCCGCCGAGCCGGATCTGGAACGCGGTGAGGCCCGCGGCGCGCGCGCCCGCGACGTTCGCGGCGGAGTCGTCGACGAACATCGCATCAGCCGCGTCCGCGCCGTAGTGGGCGAGCGCGCGCTCGAAGATCCGTCGGTCGGGTTTGCGCGCGCCGAGGATGGCCGAGACGAGGTCGTTCCCGCCGAGGAGCGCGGCCGCCTCGGGTGCGAGCTCGGGGAAGCAGTCGCGGAAGATGATCGGATTGTTCGACAGCAGCGACGCGGTGCCGAGCGCTCCGGCCAGCCGGACCGCTTCGAGCGTCTCGGGCACGGGCGTCATCGCCGCAAGCCGCGCGTCGATCCACTGCCGTCTCGTGAGTGCGCCGCCCGTCACCTCGCGGAACGCGGTCAGATACTCCTCGGACGTCGCGTACGCGCCCTCCTCCGCTGCGGCCTCGTGCCCGGCCGCCCACCAGCTCGAGGCCAGCCGGTATTGGCTCACGCCGGTCGCCAGAGCGAGCGCGGGCAGCCGCTTGCGGAAGTCGTACGCCGACAGCGTCTGGTCGAAGTCGAAGAGGAACAGGGGAGTGCCCACACCCCGAGTATGGCAAGCCCCGCCGGAACCGCGGCGCGGAGGAGCGCCGACGCCCGGGTGACGACAAGGCCCGGGGACTAGAATCGACCGGTCATGACTTCGATCTACGACTGCTCGGCAGAGGCCGACCTGCTCACCGGCATGCGACTCGCCCGGGCCGCCATCGGGCGCGGTGAGCTCGTCGTGATCCCGACGGACACGGTGTACGGCGTGGCCGCCGACGCGTTCTCGGCGAAGGCCGTGCAACGGCTGCTCGACGCGAAGGGCCGGGGCCGCACGTCGCCGCCGCCTGTGCTCATCCCGGGTGTGCCCACGCTCGACGCGCTCGCGCGCGACGTCCCCGAACCGGTGCGCCGGCTGGTCGAGGCGTTCTGGCCCGGCGGACTCACCGTGGTGCTGCACGCCCAGCCGTCGCTTCAGTGGGACCTCGGGGAGACCCGCGGCACCGTCGCACTGCGCATGCCGCGGCACCGCATCGCGCTCGAACTGCTCTCCGAGACGGGGCCGCTCGCCGTCTCCTCGGCGAACCTCTCCGGCCGACCGGCCGCCGGCACCGCGCAGGAGGCCGCCGACATGCTCGGCGACGCCGTGGCGGTCTACCTCGACGGCGGCGCCGCCGGCGAGGAGTACGAGGCGGTCGGCGAACGTCCTGGGGACCTCTCCTCGACGATCGTGGACGCGACCGGCGACGGCCTCCGGATCGTCCGGGCCGGGGTGATCACGCGGGCCGACCTCGTCGCGGTCGTGGGGGAGGCCGCGTTCGAGCGCGAGGCCGCCGGCGAGGCATCCGCCGACGCGCCGCCCGCCGACGCGCCGCCCGCCGACGCGCCGCCCGCCGACGCGCTGCCCACCGATCTGCCGGCCGCCGCCGAGCCCGGCAGCGAGGCCTCTGTGTCATGACCCTGTTCGTCGCTCTCGCCGTGCTCGCGGCGATCGTCTCGTTCGTCGGGTCGATCGTCGTCTGGAAGCTCGGGCTCAAGTACCGGCTGTACCCGAAGATCCGCGATCGGGACGTGCACACGACGCCGACGCCACGGCTCGGCGGCATCGCGATCTTCGTCGCGTTCGTCGCGGCGTTCGCCGCCGCAGGGGTCGTCTCGGCCATCGGCGGGAGCCGGTTCTCACCCGTCGCGATCATCTTCGAGGATCCCGTCCAGGTGCTCTCGATCCTCGGGGCCGCCCTGCTCATCGTGCTGCTCGGCGTCGCCGACGACCTCTGGGACCTCGACTGGATGACCAAGCTCGCGGGTCAGTTCATCGCGGCCGGTCTCATCGCCTGGCAGGGCGTCTCGATCGTGTCGCTGCCGATCGCCGGCATCTCGGTCGGGTCCTCGTGGATGAGCGCCGTGATCACGGTGTTCGCGATCGTCCTCGTGATGAACGCCGTGAACTTCATCGACGGGCTCGACGGCCTCGTCGCGGGGGTCGCCCTGATCGCCAACGGCGTGTTCTTCATCTACAGCTACCTGCTCGTGCAGGAGACCTCGCCGTTCAACTACTTCAACCTCGCCTCGCTCATCGCGATCGTGCTGGTCGGGGCGCTCGCGGGCTTCCTGCCGCTCAACTGGCATCGGGCGAAGCTCTTCATGGGCGATGCGGGCGCGCTGCTCGTGGGTCTGCTCATGGCGACCTCGGCGATCGCCGTGACCGGGCAGATCAACCCCGGCGCGGTCGGGCTCGAGGAGCTGTTCGCGGCCTTCATCCCGATCATCCTGCCGTTCGCGGTGCTCGTCATCCCGCTGCTCGACTTCGGGCTCGCCGTCGTCCGTCGCCTGCGCGCGGGCAAGTCGCCCTTCGCGGCCGACCGCAAGCACCTGCACCACCGGTTGCTCGACATGGGGCACTCGCATCTGCATGCGGTGCTGATCTTCTACGCCTGGACGGCGGTCGTCGCGGTCGGCTGCCTGATGACCTACGTGTTCCCCGTCTATCTCGGCATCGACGCCGGCTGGGCGTTCCTGCTCCTCGGCGTCGGCTTCCTCATCTGCGCGGTGCTGACGCTCGCCCCGCTCGGCCGCCGCAAGCGGCTGACCGTCGCCGCGGAGGAGGCCCCGGTGGCCGAGCTGCCCGGCCTCGACGAGCTCGCGGCGCCCGCATCGCCCGTCGCGATGGCCGCGACGTCGGCCGCGCCGACGGATGCCTCGGCAGATGCCCGCACGACCACCCCGCCCGAGCAAGGAAACGGAACCCATTCATGACCGACGCGACTGGTGCCGGCCGCACCCCCACCTCGAACCCCGTGCTGAAGCGCGCGCTCATCTGGGGTGGCCTGCTCGCCGCCGTGATTCTCGTGGTCGCGGGCGTGCTCGGGCTGATCTTCGCAGGTGTCGAGGGGCTCGTCAGTGCCATTGTCGGCACGCTCATGGCCGTCGTGTTCATGGCCATCACCGCGGCGAGCATCCTGCTCGCCAACCGCTTCTCGGGCAGCGACGTGTTCGTCGGCGCGTTCTTCGGCATCGTGCTCGGCGGCTGGCTGCTGAAGTTCATCCTGTTCATCGTGCTCGTCGTGGTGCTGCGCGACGCCCCGTGGCTGAACACCACGGTGTTGTTCCTCAGCATCGTCGCCGGGGTCATCGCCTCGCTCACCGTGGACGTGCTCGTGGTCGCGAAGTCGCGGCTGCCGTACGCGAGCGATGTCTCGCTGCCGCGCCCGCCGGCTGACGACTGAAATCCCGGACGGCGCGAATTCGTCCTCGCGTAGAACTTGTTGCTAGAGTGATGTCGATCCCCTCGGTTTCACCTCGTGCCTCCGGCGTGTGCAGAAACCGATCCCGATGTTCGACGTCGCGAGAGCTCCGCTCCACGCCCCGACACAGGAGATAGCGCTGCTAGCTAACGCTGTGAACCTGATGGTTCCGACTGCAACCGATGATGGTGAGTTCCACGGGCCGTCGATCAACGAGTTCTTCCCTGGACCGCTGCTGTTCGAGGACACCCTGTTCGAGATCGACCGCATCATGCTGGTCCGTTTCGTCGCGGTGATCGCCCTCCTCCTGGTCTTCTGGCTCGGCACGCGCCGCATGCGCGTCGTCCCCGGTCGCTTCCAGAGCCTCGTCGAGATGGGCCTCGACGTCGTGCGCGTCAACATCGCCGATGACCTGCTCGGCAAGAAGGACGGCAAGCGATTCCTGCCGATCCTCACCACGATCTTCTTCATGGTGCTGTTCATGAACATCACGGGTGTCATCCCGTTCCTGAACATCGCCGGCACGTCGGTCATCGGTGTGCCGCTCGTCCTCGCGATCGTCGCGTACATCACCTTCATCTACGCGGGCGTCAAGAAGAGCCCGAAGAACTTCTTCAAGAACTCGCTGTTCCCGGCGGGCGTGCCGTGGCCGGTGTACATCATCGTCACGCCGATCGAGCTCATCTCGACCTTCGTGATCCGGCCCGTCACGCTCACGCTCCGACTCATGATGAACATGATCGTCGGCCACCTGCTGCTCGTGCTGTTCTTCGCGGCCACGCAGTTCTTCTTCTTCACGATGGGCGGCTGGGGCTACGCGCTCGGCGTCGGTTCACTGGCCTTCGGCTTCGTGTTCACGCTGTTCGAGATCCTCGTCGCCGTCCTTCAGGCCTACGTCTTCGCCCTTCTCACCGCGGTCTACATCCAGCTCGCGGTCGCGGAAGAGCACTGAGCCGGGCGCCCGCCCGAACATCCCTAGGAAAGGAAACCCAACGTGGACGCAACCACCGTTCTCGCTGAGATCAACGGCAACATCGCGACCGTCGGCTACGGCCTCGCGGCGATCGGCCCGGCCATCGGCGTCGGCATCGTCGTCGGCAAGACGATCGAGGGCGTCGCTCGTCAGCCCGAGCTGGCCGGCCGTCTCCAGGTGCTGATGTGGATCGGTATCGCCTTCACCGAGGCGCTCGCCTTCATCGGTATCGCGACGTACTTCATCTTCACGAACTAGTCTCTTCCGCAGCGATTTAGGAGGCCACTGTGCTTCACGCAGTACTCAGGGCTGCAGGGGAGGCCGGCGAGGCGACGCCGAACCCGGTGATTCCCGCGTGGTACGACATCATCTGGTCGTCGGTCTGCTTCGTCATCATCCTCGTCTTCTTCTGGAAGTACGTGCTCCCTCGCGTGCAGAAGCTGCTCGACGAGCGTGCCGAGGCCATCGAGGGCAACATCGCGAAGGCCGACGAGGCGCAGCGCAAGGCCGAGGCGGCGCTCGAGGAGTACACGGCTCAGCTCGCCGACGCGCGTGCCGAGGCAGGTCGTATCCGCGAGACGGCTCGTGAAGACGGCAAGAAGATCGTCAACGAGGCCAAGGACCAGGCCGTGACCGAGGCTGCACGCGTCACCTCGAGCGCGCAGGCGCAGATCGAGGCCGAGCGCCAGCAGGCGCTCGTGTCGTTGCGCTCGGAGGTCGGCACCATCGCGATCGACCTCGCGTCGGGAGTCGTCGGTGAGACGCTCTCCGACGACGCGAAGGCCAAGGCCGTCGTCGACCGCTTCCTCGCCGACCTGGAAGCCGAGCAGGCGTCCGCCGGCGGGAAGAAGTAACGCATGGGTAGCGCAACGAGGGAGGCCCTCGCGGGCACCCGCGCCGCGCTCGCCGGCATCGGCCGGGCCGAGCTCCGTGCCGCTGACGACCTGCTCGCCGCGGCCCGTGTGGTCGGCGCGACGCCGCAGCTGCGGACCGCGCTCACCGACGCCGAGGCCGACGTGGCGCAGAAGCGGGCACTCGTCGAGCAGGTGTTCGGCTCGCGCATCGCGCCCGAGGCGGTCACGCTGCTCGTGAGCGCGGCGTCGCAGCGCTGGTCGAGCGCCGGTGACTTCCTCGCCGGCCTCGAAGACCTCGGCATCCGGCTCGCGTCGATCGCCGCGGGCGACGGGGTCGCGCTGGACGCCCAGCTGTTCGACTTCGAACGCACCGTCGCCGGTGACGCGGAGCTCGAGCTCGCACTCGGCTCGAAGCTCGGCGCGGCCGACGCGAAGACGCAGCTGGTCGAGCGCCTGCTCGCGCCGAACGCGGCCGAGGCGACGATCGTGATCGTCCGGCATCTCGTGCAGCAGCCGCGAGGCCGCCGCATCGGGCAGATGCTTCGCGAGGCGGCCGCGATCGTGGCCGATCAGCGTGGCTTCGACGTGGCGACCATCACGACCGCCGTGCCGCTGACGAGCGACCAGCTCGCCCGCCTCGAACGTTCGCTCGCGGCGACGGCCGGGCGGAGCATCCGCTTCGACACCATCGTCGACCCGGCCGTCCTCGGCGGGGTGCGCATCCAGCTCGGCGACGACGTCATCGACGGCAGCGTCGCCACCCGCCTCAGCGATCTGAGGCTGCAGCTCGCCGGCTGACGCCGGCACCACCCGTCCGGCCCAGGCCCACCGCCACACGCCGCTCACAGACCGCAGCTGTACAAGTAGTACAGATTAGAGGCCCGGCCCTCACGAATAGGAAATAGCAATGGCAGAACTCACCATCAGCCCCGATGAGATCCGTTCGGCTCTCTCGGAGTTCGCCGCGGCCTACGAGCCTGGAGCGGCGCAGAAGACCGAGGTCGGGTACGTCACCGACGCGGCCGACGGCATCGCCCACGTCGAGGGACTGCCCTCGGTGATGGCGAACGAGCTCGTCCGGTTCGCGGACGGCACGCTCGGCCTCGCCCAGAACCTCGAGGAAGACGAGATCGGCGTCATCGTCCTCGGCGAGTTCACCGGCATCGAGGAGGGCATGGAGGTCACCCGCACGGGCGAGGTCCTCTCGGTCCCGGTCGGCGAGGGCTACCTCGGCCGCGTGGTCGACCCGCTCGGCACCCCGATCGACGGCCTCGGCGAGATCGCGACCGAGTCGGTCCGCGCGCTCGAGCTGCAGGCGCCGGGCGTCATGCAGCGCAAGTCGGTGCACGAGCCGCTGCAGACCGGCATCAAGGCGATCGACGCCATGATCCCCGTCGGCCGTGGGCAGCGTCAGCTCATCATCGGCGACCGCCAGACGGGCAAGACCGCGATCGCGATCGACACGATCATCAACCAGAAGGCGAACTGGGAGTCGGGCGACCCGACCAAGCAGGTCCGCTGCATCTACGTCGCGATCGGCCAGAAGGGCTCGACCATCGCCTCGGTGAAGGGTGCGCTCGAGGACGCCGGCGCGATGGAGTACACGACCATCGTCGCGGCCCCCGCCTCCGACCCCGCGGGCTTCAAGTACCTCGCGCCGTACACCGGCTCGGCCATCGGCCAGCACTGGATGTACGCCGGCAAGCACGTGCTGATCATCTTCGACGACCTGTCGAAGCAGGCCGAGGCCTACCGCGCCGTGTCGCTGCTGCTGCGCCGTCCGCCGGGACGCGAGGCGTACCCGGGTGACGTCTTCTACCTGCACTCGCGGCTCCTCGAGCGTTGCGCCAAGCTCTCCGACGAGCTGGGCGCCGGCTCGATGACGGGTCTGCCGATCATCGAGACGAAGGCCAACGACGTCTCGGCGTACATCCCGACCAACGTGATCTCGATCACCGACGGCCAGATCTTCCTCCAGTCCGATCTGTTCAACGCGAACCAGCGCCCCGCGGTCGACGTGGGCATCTCGGTCTCGCGAGTCGGCGGTGACGCGCAGGTCAAGTCGATCAAGAAGGTCTCGGGAACGCTCAAGCTCGAGCTCGCCCAGTACCGCTCGCTCGAGGCGTTCGCGATGTTCGCGTCCGACCTCGACGCCGCGAGCCGTCGTCAGCTCGCGCGCGGTGCACGTCTGACCGAGCTGCTCAAGCAGCCGCAGTACTCGCCGTACCCCGTGGAGGAGCAGGTCGTCTCGATCTGGGCCGGCACGAACGGCAAGCTCGACGAGGTTCCCGTCGAAGACATCCTGCGCTTCGAGCGCGAGCTGCTCGACTACCTCGGCCGGAACACCGACGTGCTCACGGTGCTGCGCGACACCAACGTGCTCGACGACGACACCGTCGCCAAGCTCGAGTCCGCCGTCGACACCTTCAAGCTCGAGTTCCAGACCGGCGACGGCAAGTCGCTCGCGTCGGTCGGCAAGGAGCAGTTCGAGGCCATCGCCGAAGAGGACGTCAACCAGGAGAAGATCGTCAAGGGTCGCCGCTAGGCGATCGCTGTCGAGACGTCCTCGGAAGCTACGGAAACAGGAGAGACATGGGAGCGCAACTTCGGGTCTACCGGCAGAAGATCAGGTCTGCCCAGACGACGAAGAAGATCACGAAGGCGATGGAGCTCATCGCCGCCTCGCGCATCCAGAAGGCGCAGGCACGTGTGGCCGCTTCGACGCCGTACTCGCGTGCGATCACGCGAGCGGTGTCGGCCGTGGCGACCTACTCGAACGTCGAGCACGTGCTGACGACGGAGCCCGAGAAGATCGAGCGCGCCGCCGTCGTGATCCTCACCTCCGACCGTGGCCTCGCCGGCGCGTTCAACTCGCAGGTGCTGCGTGAGGCGGAGGAGCTCTCCGAGCTCCTCCGCTCGCAGGGCAAGGAGGTCGTCTACTTCCTCGTCGGACGCAAGGCGGTCGGGTACTTCCAGTTCCGCCGTCGTGCATTCGAGCAGCAGTGGATCGGCAGCTCCGAGAACCCCGAGTTCGACCTCGCGAAGGAGATCTCCGACGCGGTGCTCGAGTCCTTCCTGCGTGATGCCGGCGACGGCGGGGTCGACGAGATCCACCTCGTGTACAACCGCTTCGTGAGCATGATGACGCAGGAGCCGTCCGTGGTCCGCCTGCTCCCGCTCGAGGTCGTCGAAGGGGTCGAAGAGCCCACCTCGACGGTGCAGCCGCTCTACGAGTTCGAGCCCGACGTCGAGACCGTGCTCGACGCCCTGCTGCCCGTGTATATCGAGAGCCGCATCTTCAACGCCCTCCTGCAGTCGGCTGCCGCCAAGCACGCGGCGACCCAGAAGGCGATGAAGTCGGCGAGCGACAACGCCGACAAGCTCATCACCGACTACACCCGCCTCGCGAACAACGCTCGCCAGGCCGAGATCACGCAACAGATCTCCGAGATCGTGGGCGGCGCGGACGCGCTCGTCGTCGCCAAGAAGTAATCCAGAAAAGAGAGAGCAGAATGACTGACATCGCAACTGCGACGGTCGCCGAGCAGGCCGCCGGCGCTGTCGGCCGGGTCGCCCGGGTCACGGGCCCCGTCGTCGACATCGAGTTCCCGCACGACTCGATCCCCGAGATCTACAACGCTCTCCAGACCGAGATCACCATCGGCGGCGAGACCACCAAGCTGACCCTCGAGGTCGCGCAGCACCTCGGCGACGACCTGGTGCGCGCCATCGCCCTGAAGCCGACCGACGGCCTCGTCCGCGGCCAGGAGGTCTCCGACACCGGCGCGCCGATCTCGGTGCCCGTCGGCGACGTCACCAAGGGCAAGGTCTTCAACGTCATCGGCGAGGTCCTGAACGGTGAGCCCGGCGAGACCATCGAGGTCACCGAGCGCTGGCCGATCCACCGCAAGCCCCCGGCCTTCGACCAGCTCGAGTCGAAGACGCAGCTCTTCGAGACCGGCATCAAGGTCATCGACCTGCTCACCCCGTACGTGCAGGGTGGCAAGATCGGCCTCTTCGGTGGTGCGGGCGTCGGCAAGACGGTCCTCATCCAGGAGATGATCCAGCGCGTCGCGCAGGACCACGGTGGTGTGTCGGTGTTCGCGGGCGTCGGCGAGCGCACGCGTGAGGGCAACGACCTCATCCACGAGATGGAAGAGGCGGGCGTCTTCGACAAGACCGCACTCGTCTTCGGCCAGATGGACGAGCCGCCCGGGACGCGTCTGCGCGTCGCGCTCTCGGCCCTGACCATGGCCGAGTACTTCCGTGACGTGCAGAAGCAGGACGTGCTCCTCTTCATCGACAACATCTTCCGGTTCACGCAGGCCGGTTCCGAGGTCTCGACGCTGCTCGGCCGTATGCCCTCCGCGGTCGGCTACCAGCCGAACCTCGCCGACGAGATGGGCATCCTCCAGGAGCGCATCACCTCGACGCGTGGTCACTCGATCACGTCGCTGCAGGCCATCTACGTCCCGGCCGACGACTACACCGACCCGGCGCCGGCGACCACGTTCGCGCACCTCGACGCGACCACCGAGCTCTCGCGTGAGATCGCGTCGAAGGGTCTGTACCCCGCGGTCGACCCGCTCAGCTCGACGAGCCGCATCATGGACCCCCGCTACCTGGGCGAGGACCACTACCGCGTCGCGACGGCCGTCAAGGCGATCCTGCAGAAGAACAAGGAGCTGCAGGAGATCATCGCGATCCTCGGTGTCGACGAGCTCTCCGAGGAAGACAAGATCACCGTCGCGCGCGCGCGTCGCATCCAGCAGTTCCTGTCGCAGAACACCTACATGGCGAAGAAGTTCACGGGCGTCGAGGGTTCGACCGTGCCGCTCAAGGACACCATCGAGTCGTTCGACGCGATCGTCCGCGGCGACTTCGACCACGTGGCCGAGCAGGCGTTCTTCAACGTCGGCCCGATCACCGACGTCGAAGAGAAGTGGGCGCAGATCCAGAAGGAGAACGGCTGAACATGGCCGCACTCAACGTGAGTGTCGTCTCGGCCGACCAGGAGGTCTGGTCGGGCGAGGCGACCATGGTGGTCGCTCGCACCGTCGAGGGTGAGATCGGTATCCTGCCGGGTCACGAGCCCATGCTCGCGATCCTCGCCGGCGGCGAGGTGCGCGTCACCCTGGCCGGCGGCGAGAAGCTCACCGCCAACGCGGAGGATGGTTTCCTTTCGGTGCAGTCGAACGCCGTGCAGGTCGTGGCGTCGCGGGCTGCCCTCGTCTGAGGAGGATCGCATGCCGGGGGAGCAGACGATCGACCGCCAGTTCGGTGACCTCACGGTCACCCAGCTCATCGTGATGGCGGGCTTGCCGGGGGCCGGCAAGTCCACCATCGGCGAGATCATGGGTGCGCGGCTCGGCGCGACCGTGATCTCGGTCGATCCGATCGAGTCCGCGATCCTGCGCGCCGGGATCGCGGCGGATCAGCCCACCGGCCTCGCGGCGTATCTCGTGGCTGAGGAGATCGCCCGGAAAGAGCTGCTCGCCGGCCGGACGGTCATCGTCGACGCGGTGAATGCGGGTGAGGCTGCGCGTCTGCAGTGGCGCGACCTGGCGAACGAGACCGAGGCGCGGCTGCGTGTCGTCGAGGTCGTCTGCTCCGACGAGGCGGTGCACCGCGAGCGGCTCGAGAAGCGCGAGCGTCGGCTGCCGCACCTCGAGGAGACCACCTGGCGCGCCGTCGAGCAGAGCCTCGAAGGGTACGCGCCCTGGATCGGGCCCTGCGCGGCCCTGCCGCGCGTCACCATCGACAGCGTCGGCACGCTCGGGGTCAACGTCGACGCGGCGCTCGCGTTCGTGGCCGCGTAGCCCCGGTCGTCCTGCGTGCGAGTCCTGCTCCCGCCGTCCGAGACGAAGCGCGACGGCGGCGCACCTGACGTGCTCGATGTCGGCGCGCTGTCGTTCCCATCGCTCGAACCCGTCCGCGACACCCTCGTCGACGACGTCGTCGCGCTGGCCGCGGACCCGCAGGCGACTATGCGCGCATTGAAGCTCGGCCCGCGGCAGGCCGGCGAGGTCGATCGCAACGCCGCGCTGCGCAACTCGCCCACCATGCCGGCGATCGATCGCTACACGGGCGTGCTGTACGACGCACTCGACGCCCCATCGCTCGATACGGCCGCACGACGTTTCGCGGGCCGCCACGTCGTCGTGCACTCGGCGCTGTTCGGACTCGTCGGCGCCCTCGACCCGATCCCGGCGTATCGGCTGTCGCACGATTCGCGCGTCCCCGGGGCGCGGCTGAAGGCGCGCTGGCGGGCACCGATCGCCGAGGTCCTCGCCGCGGGGGCCGGGCTGACGCTCGACCTCCGCTCGGAGGGCTACGCCGAGCTCGGACCGCTGCCCGACCACGACGATGCCGTGTTCGTGCGGGTCGTCAGTGAAGACGGCACGGGCCGCAGGCGCGCCCTGAACCACTTCAACAAGCAGGCGAAGGGGCGCTTCACCCGGGCCCTCCTCCAGGACCGGCCTGCGCTGTCGAGCATCGCCGAGCTCGTGGCCTGGGCCGGGTCTGCCGGATTCGTGATCGATGCCGGGACGGCGGCGACGCGCTCCGGGCGCGAGATCCAGCTCGTGGCCTGACCCGAAATCAGGGTCCCCCTAGGGCATCGGCCGGATGCGGCGCCCGGAAGCCGCCTCGTAGCGTCGGAAGCGTGGATCTTCTCCAGTTTTTGACGGACAGCGTCACCGCTCTCGCCGGCTCGCCCTGGATCTTCCTCCTGGTGTTCGTGGTCTGCGTCGTCGACGGATTCTTCCCCCCGGTGCCGAGCGAGACGATCGTGGTCGCGGCCGCAACGATCTCAGCGGCCACAGGCGCGCCACACCTCGTGCCGCTGATGGCGGCGGCAGCCGCCGGGGCGTTCGCGGGCGATGCCATCGCGTTCGCCATCGGCCGGTCGGTCGGCGTGACCCGGTTCGCGTGGATGCGGCGGCCACGCGTGCGTGCGATGTTCACGTGGGCGCGCCGAGGACTGGATCGTCGCGGCGCGATGGCGATCTTCGTCGCGCGGTACATCCCGATCGGCCGGATCGCAGTGAACATGTCGGCGGGGGCGACGGGATACCCCGCGCGGAGGTTCATCCCGATCTCGATCGCGGCAGGGATGACGTGGGCGGTGTACTCGTCGCTGTTCGGGCTCGTTGCGGGGAAGTGGCTGCACGAACAACCCCTGCTCGCCGCGGTGCTGGCCGTGGTCGCGGCGTCGGTGATCGGGATCGGCGTCGATCTCGTCGTGCGGCGCGTGCTCGATCGCGAGCCGAGCGGTGACCGTCCGTCCGCGGTCACCACGGCCGGTCAGGTGTGAGGGGTCAGCCGGTTGCGGCGCGCTCGGCTCGGAAGCAGCCGGTGAGATGGTCGTCGACCATGCCGCACGCCTGTATGAGCGCGTACATGGTCGTCGGGCCGACGAACCGGAAGCCCCGACGGCGAAGCTCGGTGCTCATGGCGGTCGACTCGTCGGTCACCGCCGGCACCTGGGCGAACGAGGTCGGCCGAGGTCGGCCCGGGTCGGGCGCGAAGCTCCACAGCAGGTCGGCCAGTGGGACGTCGAGTTCGAGCGTCGCGCGCGCGTTCTGGATCGTCGCCTCGATCTTGCCGCGGTGCCGGATGATGCGGCGGTCACCGAGGAGCCGCTCGACGTCGAGTTCGGTCATCGCGGCGACGCGTTTCGCCTCGAAGCCGTAGAACACCTCGCGGAAGGCGGGGCGTCTGCGGAGGATCGTGATCCACGACAGACCGGCCTGGAACCCCTCGAGACAGAGCTTCTCGAAGAGACGCACGGGGTCGTGTTGCGGCGTGCCCCACTCTTCATCGTGGTAGCGGCGGTACTCTGGGTCCGCAGCGCCCCATCCGCATCGGGTCAAGCCATCCTCGCCGAGCACGAGCTCGGGTCTCGGGATGACACTCACGCGGCGAAGCCGATGTGCTCGTGCTGGAGCAGCCAGAGCTTCGTCGGGACCCCTTCGCCGCCCGAATAGCCGGTGACGCGACCGTCGGATCCGAGGACGCGATGGCAGCCGACGATGATCGGCACCGGGTTGGCGCCGACGGCGCGCCCGATCGCGCGCGATGAACCGTGCTGGCCGATCGCGGCCGCGAGCGCGCCGTAGGACACCGCCTCGCCCCAGCCCAGCCGCCCCAGCTCGACCCAGACGGCTCGCTGGAACGGCGTGCCGTGCACGCGGACGGGAATGTTGAAGACGTTGCGCTCGCTCGCGAAGTACTCGCCCAGCTGTGCCGCGGCGTCGTCGAGCAGGAGATCGGATCGTAGCGGTTCGCCATCGTGGGGGAGCGCGCCACCGCGTTCGATGTGCAGCGCGGTGACGGCCTCGCCGTTGCCGATGATCTCAAGGCGGCCGATCGGGCTGTCGATACGGGTCAGGAACAGGTCGCTCATGTGGATGAGCGTAGTCGCGCCCGCGGCCAAGGTCGCGCGGAAATCGGACCTGTGCACGAAGACGTTCCGGCCGGCCGCCGCCTGTGGAGGATCTGCGCGGACGTGTCCTCCCCAGCAGGCCGTCCTCCGGCCGGATTCCACGGCCGGCACCCGGAAGCGGATCGACGAGGCCCTGCCCGGCGAGACTCGCGGCATGAACTCTCCCATCCGCATCGCCTCAGCGCAGGACCTGCTCGCGCTGACGCCCGTGCTCGCCGGGTACCGGCCCGAACGCTCGCTCGTCTGTCTCGCCTTCCGCGAGGATCGCGTCGCGGGTGTGCTCCGATACGACCTGCCCACGGCCATACCCGAGCGCGAGCCGCTCGTCAGCGCGGCGATCGGCGTGCTGTGCCGCATCCCCGACATCGAAGGCCTCGTGGTCGTGACCTATTCCGACGCGAGATTCCGGTCGCGCGCCGCCGCCGGCGAGCGCGCGCTCCTGCGGCTCCTGATGCGGCAGGCGCGACAGGCCGGGTTCGCGACCAGGGACGCGATCCGCGTGGCGTGCGACGCGTGGGGCTCGCTCCTCGATCCGGAGACCCCCGCCGACGGCCACCCGCTCGAGCTCATCGAGTCGAGCTCGGTGCTCCAGCACCCGTCGATCGCCGGCCGTGCGCCGGGGGCCATCGACGACGGGACCGCCCTGCCGCAGATCGCCGACGCCGAGGTCGAGCTCGTTCGCACGGCGCTGCGCGAGCTCGAGGCCGAGTACGGCGCAGCCGCCGGCGCCGAAGGCGCGCGCTCGCGTTCCTGGCCCGAACACGAGGCTGAGCTCCGTACGGCGCAGCCCGTCGATCTCGTCGAATCGCTGCTCGCGCGGACACCCGCGACTCCGCCGACGGACGACGACGTGGTGCGGCTCGCCTGGTTCGCGCGGCTCGCGGCGGTGCCCGTGAGCCGCGACGCCATGATGCTGCAGATCGCGTTCGGGCCCCGGGTGGGGCGCACCGCGCTCGCCGATGTCCCCGAGCCGGTCGGCGGCGCGCATCTCGCACTCGGCCGGATGCTCCTCGGCGAGACGTGCGAGCGACCCGACGACGAGCGGGTGCGGCGGGGCCGCGAGGTGCTCCTCAGGACCGCCGCGTCCGCACCGCCACGTGAACGTGCCGGCCTGCTCTGCATGGCCTCGTGGCTGGTCTGGGCCACGGGGCGCGGCACCGCCGCGTCGACGCTGCTCGACGCGAGCCTCGCCGCCGACCCCGGCCACGCGATGGCGCAGCTGCTGCATCGCTACTTCGCCACGGGCGCGCTCCCCGAGTGGCTGTTCGAGCGACGGAGCGCTCGTGCGGATGCTCAGAGGGAAGCACCGGCCACTCCGGGCGAGCCGACCACATCGCACACTCCGAGCGAGCCGGGAGCGCCGGACCCGCTGGCGCCGATGCACCCGGTCAGTGGCCGACGAACGGCCCGATGAGTCGCGCGATCCGGGAACCCCGGCCGGTGAGGCGCTCCTCGACGTCGGCGAGCTGCATCCCGGTGATCCCGAGGTTCGCACCGACGAAGCGCAACGGCTCGGGCTCCCAGAGCGGGGATCGATGATTCGCCCATGGCAGGCGCGTGAGCTCGCTGTCGCGGCCGAGCATGAGGTCGGTCAGCGTGCGCCCCGCGAGGTTGGTCGTCGAGAGGCCGTCGCCGACGTAGCCGCCCGCGAGCCCCACGCCGGTCCTCGGGTTGTAGCTCGCGGTCGCATGCCAGTCGCGCGCGACGCCGAGCGGGCCGCCCCAGCGATGGGTCACGCGCGCGTCGCCGACCGCCGGGAAGAGCTCGCCCAGGGTCGCGCGCAGATGCGCGAACACCCGGTCGTCCCGTTCGAACGCGCGCGAGACCGCGCTGCCCCAGTGATAGCGGGCCCCGCGACCACCGAACGCGATCCGGTCGTCGTGGGTGCGCTGGCCGTACACGAGCAGGTGGCGGTAGTCGCTGAACGTCTGGCCGTGTGCCAGGCCGATCTCGTCCCAGACCTCCCCGGGCAGGGGCTCGGTCGCGATCATGAGCGAGTAGATCGGCAGGATCCTGCGCCGGACCCGCGGAAGCCGGGGGCCGTACCCCTCGGTCGCGATGATGATGCGCCGAGCCGACACGGTGCCCTCGAAGCCGTCGTCAACCGAGCGGAAGCGCACTCGGCCGGCCGACCAGTCGAGCACCTCGGTGCGCTCGAACAGGCTGACGCCGAGCGTCTCGACGACCTCGGCGAGACCGCGTGCGAGCTTGGCCGGGTGCACCCGCGCACACGCCGGGTCGACGACCGCGGTCGGTGCGCCTTCGTCGGCACCCGCGACCCCGTAGCGGGCCGCGACCGTGGATGCGTCGATCGGTTCGAGGGCGTCGACGCCGAACTCGCGCGCCTCCGTCACGTCGGCCACAGCGGCACGGCGCTGGGCGGCGGTCCGTGCGAAGAGCACGGTGCCGCCCCGCGAGAAGTCGCAGTCGATGCCCTCGGCGGCGGCGACCCGGCCGACCTCGTCGACGGTGTCGACCATGGCCCGCCGCATCGCGATCGCGGCCTCGCGGCCGTGCGTGCGCTCGAGCGACGCGGCGGACCGCGGGAACAGGGCCGAGCACCACCCGCCGTTCCGCCCGGACGCGCCGAACCCGGCGATCTCTCGCTCGAGCACGGCGATGCGGAGGCCCGGTTCGGCCTTGGCCAGCGAGTAGGCGGTCCAGAGTGCGGTCAGGCCGCCGCCGACGAGCGCCACGTCGAAGGTCGCGTCCGCGGTCAGCGACGGCCGCGGTCGCAGCGCGTCGCGACCCGAGACGACGAGGTCCTCGAGCCAGAAGCTCGCGCGACGATACGCGTCCGGGGTGCCGTCGGTCACGAACCCACGAGCGCGCGCCACCTCAGAGCCGGTTCGAGGCTTCGGTGAGCACACCGCGGAGGATCTGCTCGATCTCCTGGAACTCGGCCGGGCCGATCGTCAGCGGCGGTGCGAGCTGGATCACGGGGTCGCCCCGGTCGTCGGCGCGGCAGTACAGGCCGGCGTCGAACAGCGCCTTCGACAGGAACCCGCGGAGCAGCCGCTCCGACTCGTCGTCGTCGAACGTCTCGCGCGTCGCCTTGTCCTTCACGAGCTCGATGCCGAAGAAGTACCCGGCACCGCGCACGTCACCGACGATCGGGAGGTCGAGCAGCTTCTCGAGCTCGGCGCGGAACAGCGGCGAGTTCTCGCGCACGCGTTCGTTCAGGCCCTCCTCCTCGAAGATGTCGAGGTTCTCGAGGGCGACCGCGGCCGAGACGGGGTGGCCGCCGAACGTGTACCCGTGGGAGAAGCTCGTGGTGCCCTTCGAGAAGGGCTCGTAGAGTCTGTCCGAGACGATCGTCGCGCCGATCGGGGAGTAGCCCGAGGTCATCGCCTTCGCGCACGTGATCATGTCGGGCTGGTAGCCGAACGCGTCCGCCGCGAACATGTGACCGATGCGCCCGAACGCGCAGATGACCTCGTCCGAGACCAGCAGCACGTCGTACCTGTCGCAGATCTCGCGCACGCGCTGGAAGTAGCCGGGGGGAGGGGGGAAGCATCCGCCCGAGTTCTGCACCGGCTCGAGGAAGACCGCAGCGACCGTCTCGGGGCCCTCGAACAGGATCATCTCCTCGATCCGGTCGGCCGCCCAGCGGCCGAACGTCTCGAGGTCGTCGGCCGGCGCGCCCATGTCGGCCGCGCGGTAGAAGTTCGTGTTCGGCACCCGGAACCCGCCAGGGGTCACCGGTTCGAACATCTCCTTCATGGCGGGGATGCCGGTGATCGCGAGCGCTCCCTGCGGCGTGCCGTGGTACGCGACCGCTCGTGAGATCACCTTGTGCTTGGTGGGCCGGCCCTGCAGCTTCCAGTAGTACTTCGCGAGCTTGAACGCGGTCTCGACCGCCTCGCCGCCGCCGGTCGAGAAGAAGACGTGGTTGAGGTCGCCCGGCGCGTACTCGGCGAGCCGGTCGGCGAGCTGGATCGCCGAGGGGTGCGCATACGACCAGATCGGGAAGAACGCGAGCTGCTCGGCCTGCCGCGCCGCGGCCTCGGCCAGCCGCTTGCGGCCGTGCCCCGCGTTGACGACGAACAGGCCGGACAGGCCGTCGAAGTACTTCCGCCCCTCGACGTCGTAGATGTGGTGCCCTTCGCCCCTGGTGATGATCGGCACGCCGCTCTCCATCGTGGACTGTCGCGCGAAGTGCATCCAGAGGTGGTCCTTGGCCTGCTGCTGCAGCAGCGCGCTGTCGTAGACCTGATCGGTGATGGTCATCTTCTTCCCTTCGACCGGCCCGCGCTCACCGCGTGCCCCAGTTGTAGAACTGCTTCTGCAGCTTCAGGTAGACGAACGTCTCGGTCGTCTGGACGCCGTCCAGACTCCGGATCTCGGCATTGAGGAGGGAGATCAGCTGATCGTCGTTCTCGCACACGACCTCGGCGAGCACGTCGAAGCTGCCTGCGGTCAGCACGACGTAGTCGATCTCGGGGATCTCGGCGAGCTGTTCGGCGAGCCGGCGTGTGTCACCCGACGCGCGGATGCCGATCATGGCCTGGCGGGTGAAGCCGAGCTGCATGGGATCGGTCACGGCGACGATCTGCATGACGCCGGACTCCGTGAGCCGCTGGACGCGCTGGCGCACCGCCGCCTCCGAGAGGCCGACCGCCTTGCCGATGTCGGCGTAGGACCGTCGGCCGTCGGCCTGCAGCTGCTCGATGATCGCCTTCGACACATCGTCGAGGAGCGCTGGCCGCGCCGGCGTTCGCCCGGTGGTCGTCATGCGCCCGATTCTCGCAGCGAAGATCGGCGATCGCAAGGGAATCAGTTGTCGCGGGTCGGTTTCGCAACGAAATCCACGTCGTTCCTCGATTCGGGCGACGGATGCCTCTAGCATGGGCGCGGCGTCGGTCGGCGCCGCCGACCTCGTCACCGCGGCGGGGTGCCCGCACGAGGAGAGCTCTACATGACCACCCCCACCCTTCGTAACGTGATCGACGGTGCGTCGGTCGACGCCCGCGGCGACGAGGCGATCGAGCTCATCGATCCCGCGACCGAGGAGGTCTACGGGGCCGCGCCGATCTCGAACGCCGCCGACGTCGACGCCGCGTTCCGCAGTGCGGCCGGCGCGTTCGAACGCTGGGGCCGGACGACGCCGGCCGAGCGCCAGCTCGCGATGTTCCGGCTCGCCGAGGCCGTCGCCCGGCACGCCGAGGAGTTCGCCGATCTGGAGTCCCAGGACACGGGGAAGCCGCGCGCGACCCTCGTCGCCGACGAGATCGACCAGTCCGTCGACCAGCTGCGGTTCTTCGCGGGCGCGGCCCGCAACCTGGAGGGCCTCGCCGCCGCCGAGTACCTCGCCGGGCACACCTCCTACGTCCGTCGCGAGCCGATCGGCGTCATCGGTCAGGTCACCCCGTGGAACTATCCGCTCAACATGGCGGTGTGGAAGATCGCCCCGGCGATCGCCGCGGGCAACACGGTCGTCCTGAAGCCCGCCGAGTCGACGCCGCTCTCCACGCTGAAGCTCGCGGAGGTCGCCGCCGAGGTGCTGCCCCCCGGCGTGCTCAACGTCGTCACGGGCGATCGCAGCACGGGCAGCGCGCTGCTCGGGCATGCGACGCCGCAGATGGTCGCCATCACGGGTTCGGTCCGGGCCGGCATGGAGGTCGCGCGCGCCGCCGCCGCCGACCTCAAGCGCGTGCACCTCGAGCTCGGCGGCAAGGCTCCCGCGGTCGTCTTCGACGACGTGGACGCCGAGCGCGCGGCGGAGGGCATCGTCACCGCGGCCTACTTCAACGCCGGCCAGGACTGCACGGCGGCGACCCGGGTGCTGGTCCACGAGCGCGCGCACGACGCGCTCGTCTCGGCGCTGACCGCGCGGATCCGCAGCCACGCGCAGGCAGCAGGACCGCGCGATCCCGGCGCCTTCTTCGGGCCGCTGAACAACGCCGATCAGCTGACGCGGGTCGCGGGGTTCATCGACCGGCTGCCCGACCACGCCGAGGTCGTCGCGGGCGGAGCCCGGCAGGGCGACCGCGGGTACTTCTACCCGGCCACGGTGGTCACGGGTGTCCGCCAGGACGACGAGATCGTCCAGTCCGAGGTCTTCGGCCCGGTGCTCACCGTGCAGCCGTTCCGTGAGGAGGGCGAGGCCGTCGCGATGGCGAACGGCGTGAACTACGCGCTCGCCGCGTCCGTGTGGACGAAGGACCACGCTCGGGCCATGCGCTTCGCGCGTGACCTCGACTTCGGGTGCGTCTGGATCAACACCCACATCCCGTTCGTGTCGGACATGCCGCACGGCGGGTTCAAGCACTCCGGGTACGGCAAGGACCTCTCGATGTACGGATTCGAGGACTACACGCGCATCAAGCACGTGATGAGCGCGCTCGACGGCTGAGCCGGGTGGCCCGCGTCGCCACGGGGGCGCTTCGGTGTAAGACTGGTCGGCATGGTCCCGGGCGAGGTGCGCGCGGTGCGCGACGCGGGTGCACCCGAGTGGGTGGTCGCCCTCGCCGGGCGGTTCCTGCTCGCGCTGCCGTCGAGTGCCGACGCCGAGGCGACCGTCGGCGCTGTGACCGGCTGGGCGGCCTCGGGTGAGCCAGATGGGGAGCTCGAGCAGCTGATCGCGCGCATCCCGCTCGGCGAAGGCGGCGCGGCCGGGTTCGCGCTCGTGTGGTGGCCGCCGGGTGCCGCGCGGCTCACCGCGGTCGTGCGCGGCAGCGGTGCCGTCGACCTGATGACGACGGACGGGCCTCGCCGGCTCGAGGCCGGAGGCATCCGGCCATGGCACCTCGCCGAGTTCCGTGACGTGCTCGGCGTCCGCATCGGGCCCGCGATCGCCGACGGCGTCGCGTGGGCGGATGTCTCGGACTGGCCGGGTCCCGCGGGTCACCCGGGTGCCTCGCCCCGCGTGACGAGCATCGAATGGCGCTCGACGTCCGCGGCACCGGCGACCGAGCCGATCGCCACCCAGGCGGCCGCCGGCGCGCCCGATGGCGATGACTCGGGCGACGCGCCGGAGGCGGGGGCCGCGTCGCGGGCCGCCTGGTTCCGCATGCCCGGCGGCGAGGCGCGCGACGTGGCCGGCGTCGTGCTCATCGGACGCCGTCCCGCGCCGCCGCGCATCGCGAACGACCCGCTGGAGCTCGTCCGCGTCGACCCCTCGGCCGTGGCCGTGTCCGCGACCCATCTCGAGCTGCGGCGTGCGGGTGCGCGGATCGTCGCGACGGACCTGCACTCGACCAATGGGACGATCGTGCGAACCCCTGCGGGCGCGCGCCGGATGCGCGCGGGCGAGTCGATCGTGGTCGCGGCGGGCGCGGTGCTCGAGCTCGGAGGGGATACGATCGTCGAGATCCTCCCGCCCCCGCAGGATCACGCGCACCCCGACAGGCAGGTCCCCGAGTGACGCAGATCGGCAACGGTAACACCAGGTTCCGGGCGACGCTGCCCGCGGGAACCGAGATCCGCCTCTCCTGGGCGGCGATGACGCACACGGGGCTGCGTCGGGAGGCGAACGAGGACAGCTTCGTCGCGCAGCCGCCCGTGTTCGCCGTGGCCGACGGCATGGGCGGGCACGCCGCGGGGGACTTCGCGAGCGCGGCGGTCGTGACCCGGCTCGCCGAGTACGGCGGGCGCGACATCGTCGGCACACCCGAGCTGGATCGTGCCCTGCGCATGGCGGTGCAGGACATGGGTCGCAGCGAGGGCGTCACCGACGAGGGCAGCGGCACGACGGTCACGGGGGCCGCCCTCGGCGAGATCTCCGGCGCGCCGGCCTGGCTCGTGTTCAACATCGGCGACTCGCGCGTGTACCGGCTCGTCGGCGGCGTCCTCGAGCAGCTGACCGTCGACCACTCGGTGGTCCAGGAGCTCGTCGATGCGGGGCAGATCACGCGCGAGGAGGCGGACACGCATCCGCACTCGAACGTGATCACGAGGGCGGTCGGGTTCCATGAGGCGCCTGTGCCCGACTACCGCGCGATCGCCGTCGAACCCGGCATGCGCCTCCTCATCTGCTCCGACGGCCTGACGAAGGAGCTCACGGCGTACGGGATCCGCCATTTCCTGCTCGCCAACCCGAAGAGCGAGCCCGCGGCCAGGTCGCTCCTCGACGCCGCGCTCGGCAACGGCGGCCGGGACAACATCACGGTCATCGTGGTCGACGTGCACGACGTCGTCGCCGACTGAAACTGAATCGTTCTCACTGACGCGGCAGGCGTCTCTAGAATGTGGGGACCGGGCCGCGGCCGGCGATGGGGCCGACCGCGAGAACACGGACCCGACCGCCTGGAGGAACGTGACGAGGCGCCTACCGTCCAACCCGCCCAACCTGCCGGGCTTCGCCTTCGTCCGCGTCCTCGGCTCCGGCGGTTTCGCCGACGTGTTCCTCTATGAGCAGAACATGCCGCGTCGCCTCGTCGCGGTCAAAGTGCTGCTCGCCGAGGTCGTCAATGACCAGGTGCGCCAGATGTTCCAGGCCGAGGCCAACCTGATGGCGCAGCTGTCGAGCCATCCGTCGATCCTCACGGTGTACCAGGCGAGCGTCGCCGCCGACGGGCGGCCGTACCTGGTCATGGAGTTCTGCTCGTCGTCGCTCGCGCACCGCTACCGTACGCAGCCGCTCCCGCTCAGCGAGGCCGTCTCGATCGGCGTGCGGATCGCGAGCGCCGTGGAGACGGCGCACCGGCAGGGCGTGCTGCATCGCGACATCAAGCCGTCGAACATCCTCACCACCGCCTACGGCCACCCGGTGCTCGCGGACTTCGGCATCGCGGCGACGCTCGCGCAGATCGAGCATGCGGGCTCGGTCGGGATGTCGATCCCGTGGTCGGCGCCCGAGGTCCTGCGCGAGCAGGTGTCGGGCTCGGTCGCGAGCGAGGTGTGGTCGCTCGGGGCCACGGTGTTCTCGTTCCTCGCGGGACGGAGTCCGTTCGAGTCTCCCGAGGGCGACAACAGCTCGTCGGCGCTCGTCGCGCGCATCGGCCGGGCGAAGCTGCCGCCGCTCGGGCGCGCCGACGTGCCGCCCAGTCTCGAGCAGGTGCTCGCGCGGGGGCTGCAGCGCCGGCCCGAGTCGCGGCAGGAGAGCGCGCTCGAGTTCGCACGCGACCTTCAGGCCGTGGAGGACGAGCTGGGGCTCGCGCAGACCCCGGTCGAGGTCGCGGTCGACGACTGGGCGATGACGAGCGGGGTCGACCTCGACGAGCGCACGGTCGTGAGCGGCACGCACGCGATCCCGGGCGAGGGCCCTCGGCGCCAGCGGCGGCGTGCGGCGGCCGGCACGACCGGCACGTCGACGATCAGGCGATCGGCCGATGCCGGCCGGTCGACGTCGACCGCGCCGCGCGCCGGACGGCGGCGCGTGTGGGGCGCGACGATCGCGGCGATCGTCATCGTCGGCATCCTGATCACGGTCGTCGTCCTCGCCGCCCGGTCCGGGGCCGGCGCGCCATCGGTGTCCGAGGTGCGATCCGTGCAGGGCGACGGCACCCTGACCTTCGAGTGGGACGACCCGGGCGTCGCCGCCGACGACGCGTACCTCGTGACGATCGACGGCATCGCCGCGCCCGCGCAACGCGAGACGTCCATCGTGCTGCGGGTCGTCGACGGGGAGCGGGTGTGCGCGACCGTGCGGGTGCTGCACGACGGCCGCGCGGGCGAGGCGAGCCCCGAGGCCTGCGTCGAGGTCGAGGGGCGCGCCGGATGAGCGCCGCGCGAGGACTCGACCGCCGGCGATCGGTCGCCGCGACGTCCGCGGTGGTCGCCGTCGTCCTCGCGCTCGTCGCCGGGGTCGCGATCGCCTCCGGCGGCTACCGGGCCGAGCAGGTCGACCTGGGCGACGGCTCGGTCTGGGTCGCGAACGACCGGCGCCAGTCGGTCGGCCGGGCCAACACCGTCGTGCACGAGTTGAACGCCGTGGTCGAGACCGGCGCGAACCGTGTCGAGCTCACGCAGCGCGGCTCCACCGTGCTCGCGCTCGACCGGTCCAACGCGAACGTCAGCATCCTCGACCCGGTGACCTCGACGCTGATCGACACGGTCGCGGTCCCGCCGCAGAGCCCGGTCATCGCGATGGCCGGGTCGCGCGTCGTGGTCGCGGCCGACGGGCAGGTCTGGACCACGCCGGCCGAGGAGTTCGCCGCGTTCGACGCGGACGCCGAGCCCGCACTCGAGTTCGGCGCCGGCACCATCGTCTCGGTCGACGACGACGGCATCCTGTTCGCGTACACGCCGACGACCGGTGCGATCGCGCGGGTGGACGCGGCCGCCGAGGTGACCGTGTCGGAACGCTGGGCGATTCCGCCCGCTGAAGGGCCGGGCACCCCGCAGCTGACATCGGTGGGCGGTCGCTGGGCGGTGCTGGACCCCGAGCTCGGAACGCTGCGCACCGAGGATCGCGAGATCGATCTCGGCGGAGTGCTCGGCGACGTGGACGGCGCCGTGCTGCAGTCGCCGTCGACGACCGGCACGACCGCCGCCGTCGCGACCCGAAGCGGACTGTTCGTGGTCCCGCTCGACGGTGCCCAGCCCCGCGCGGCCGTCGACGGCCGCTCGGGCGTCCCGGCACGCCCGGTGGTGCATGACGGATGCCTCAACGCGGCGTGGTCCGACGGCACCGCGTGGCGCTCGTGCGACGAGCGTGACGACGAGGGCGTGCTCGTGACGCTCGAGGGCGCGTCGGGATCGACCGGGGTCGTGTTCCGGGCCAACGGCGACGCGCTCGTGCTGAACGATCCGCGGAGCGGGCGGAGCTGGGCGGCCTCGGACGACTTCGGGCTCATCGACAACTGGGACGCCCTGCTCGCCGATCCCCGTGAGGACGAGCGGATCGAACGGAACGATCCGGCCACGCCGCCGACCCTCGAGAAGGCGCAGGCCCCGCCCGTCGCGGCCGACGACACCCTCGGTGCACGTGCAGGCCGCGCGACGATCCTGCCGGTGCTGCTGAACGACTACGACCCGAACGGCGACGTGATGGTCGTCGAACGCATCGACGGGGCGTTGCCGGACGGTGCGGCCATCGATCTCGTCTCCGACCGTCAGCAGGTGCAGCTCACCCTCGAGGGCGACGTGGGCGGCGTGCTCACGTTCGGGTACACGATCAGCGACGGCCGGGGTGGCACCGCGAGCGCACGGGTCGTGGTCGAGGTGCGCGAGCCCGACGAGAACGGGCCGCCGATGCAGATGCGTTCGACGGGGGCCGCCGTGGCGAGCGGGGGCCGGGTGAGCGTCCCGGTGCTGGGCGAGTGGATCGACCCGGACGGCGACCCGTTCTTCCTCCGCACCGCGGGTGCGTCGGAGACCGCCGCGGTGAGCGCGACGGCCGACGGAGTCGTCGTCGTCGACGAGCAGGGCGGGCCGGCGGGGACGAGGACGATCGGACTGGCCGTCTCGGACGGGCGCGACGAGGGGTCGGGCGTGCTCGAGGTCGACGTCCGCTCGCCGGGCGACGTCCCGCTGGTCGCGGAGCCGTTCGTCGCGCTCGCGACATCCGGTGAGGAGGTGCGCCTCGAGCCGCTGCGGCACGTCACGGGCGGCAACGGCGATGTCCGGCTCACCGCGGTGCCGGCGAAGCCAGATGCGCAGCTGGTCGCCGACTTCGACGGGGGTTCGTTCCGCTTCCAGAGCCAGGCCGTCCGCACCCACTACCTCGAGTACACCGTGACCGACGGCACCCAGACGGCGACCGGGCAGGTGCGGGTCGAGGTGCACGCGCCGCCCGAGCGCGACACCACGCCGATCACGGTCCCGCACACGGCCTTCGTCCGGGCGCAGCACCCCGTCGAGCTCGATGTGCTCGCGACCGACATCGACCCGCGCGGCGGCGTCCTGCTCATCAGCGGGCTCACGCGCGACGCGTCCGAGCTCGGCGTGCGAGTCGAGGTCGTCGAGCACCGGATGCTCCGAGTGACGCTCACCCGACCGCTCGAGCTCGGCTCAACCGAGGTCAGATACCGGGCGAGCAACGGGCTCGCCGACGCCGAGGGCGTCGTGACCGTGGTCGAGGTGCCCGCCCCGGCGACCGCGCAACCACCGGTCGCGGCACCCGACCGGGCCTCGGCCCGGACCGGCGACGTCGTCGACCTGGCGGTCCTCGAGAACGACGAGCATCCGGACGGGGACGCGCTCACGCTCGCGGCAGACCTCGTGAGCGGCCCCGAGCGCGGACTGATGTTCGCGTCAGGCGACCGGCTCCGGTTCTTCGCACCGGAGGAGCCCGGCGTGTACCGGGCCGTGTACCGCGTCGAAGCCCCCGACGGCCAGTTCGCGACCGCGACCGCCGAGGTGTCGGTCCGTGGCGTCGACCCCGAGACGAATGCCGCGCCGGTGCCGGCGACGGTCACCGCGCGGGCGATCGCGGGCGAGACGATCCGGATCCCTGTTCCGCTGGGCGGGACCGATCCCGACGGCGATTCCGTGCAGTTGCTGGGCGAGGAGTCGGCGCCGGAGCTCGGGCTCGTCTCCGATCGCGGCGTGGACTGGCTCGAGTACCACGCCGGCGACTACTCGGCGGGCACGGACACGTTCCGCTACGCCGTCGTCGACGCGCTGGGGGCCAAGTCGACGGGGAGCGTCCGGGTCGGCATCGCCCCGAGACTCGAGGGTGCCAGGATGCCGGTCGCGGCCCCCGACGAGGTGATCGTCCGACCCGGACGGACCATCGAGGTGCGGGTCCTCGCGAACGACTCCGATCCCGACGGCGGCGCGCTGTCCATCCTCGACGTCGAGCCGATCGCGGGAGACGCCGCGGCCGAGGTCGACGGCGACGTGATCCGGGTCACCGTCCCGGACGCGGAAGGCACCTACGGGTTCCTCTACTCGATCCAGAACGAGCAGCTCGCGACCGCGGGCAGCTATGTCACGATCGAGGCGCGCACCGATGCACCGCTCGCCCGCCCCGAGGCCGCCGACACGATGCTGAGCCTCAGCGACATCGCCGATCGGGACCGGGTCGACGTCGACGTCCTCGAGCACGTCTTCATCGCCGACGCCCCGGTGTCCCGAGCGACCGTCGACCTGGTGCCCGGTTTCGGGGACGCCGCGCGGGTGCGAGCCGACGGCCGGATCCGAGTGGAGGTCGGCGACCGGCGCCGGATCGTCCCGTTCACCGTCGGCCATCCCGACGATCCGTCCCTCACCGCGACCGCCCTCATCTGGGTGCCCGGCCGGGCGGATGCCGCGCCGCAGCTGCGGTCGGACGCCCCGCGCGTACGCGTGGACAGCGGCGACGAGGTCGAGCTCGAGCTCGCCGACTTCGTGATCGCCGCATCCGGCCGGCCGGTACGGATCACGGACGTGGCCTCGGTGCGCGCCTCGAACAGCGACGGGTCTGGACTCGTCGTCGACGCCGACACCCTGCGGTTCCGGTCGGCGCCGGGATACTTCGGGCCGGCCTCGCTGTCGTTCGTGGTGACCGACGGCGAGTCCGCCGACGACCCGAGCGGACGCACGGGCACGATCGTCATCCCCATCGAGGTCCGCGCGATGGCAGGACAGCCGCCGTCGTTCACGGGTGGCGTGGTCGACTTCGAACCCGGTCTGTCGAGGCGGATCGACCTCACCCGGCTGACCTCTACGCCGCAGTCGGACGCCGAACCTCGTCTGAGCTTCGACATGGGCGACGTGCCCGACGGCTTCCGTGCTGAGCTGCGCGGGCACGACCTCGCCATCCAGGCCGAGGACGGCGTGGCGCTCGGACAACGTTCCGCGCTGGTCATCGAGGTCGCCGACGGCGACACCGAAGGCACCCCGGGGATCATCGAGCTGCGCGTCGTGCCCTCCACCAGGCCGCTCGCGTCGCCGGCGCCGGATCAGGCGATCGCGGCGCGGGGCCAGACCACGCGCGTCGACGTGCTCGCCAACGATCAGGCCGGGAATCCGTTCCCCGGCACGCCGCTGCGAGTCGTCGGGGTCCGAGGGGTCGACGACCGTTCGCTGCCCTCCGGCCTGCGCGTGGTCCCGAGCGACGACCGATCGACGCTCGCCGTCACGGTCGCCCCGAACGCCGACCCGGTCAACACGACGGTGCAGTATCAGGTGGCGGATGCCACGGGCGATCCCAGCAGGTTCACGTGGGGCACGGTGGCGATCTCGGTCCAGGACCGCCCGAGCCCGGTCACGGACCCGCGCGTCACGGGCTTCGGAGACGGGTCGATCGACCTGGCCTTCGGAGCCGGCGTCGCCAACAACTCGGCCGTCTCCGGGTACGAGGTCACGCTCGTCGACGCCGACGACGGCGGGGTCGTCGGCGGGACGACGTGCGCGGCGACGACCTGCACGGTCCGCACACCGGGGAACGGGCAGGACGACGCCGTGCGGGTCCGGATCCAGGCGCGCAACGCGATCGGGCTGTCGGATCCCGTCGAGGTGGCCGGCTCGGTCTGGTCGGACGTCGTCCCGCCCCCGCCGTCCGGACTCGACGCACGTCCGCTCGACGGCGGCCTGCGCCTGCAGTGGCAGCCCGTCGGCACCGTGTCGGGAAGCAGCGTGCGTGCGTACGTCGTCGAGGTCGGCGGGGTCTCGACCGAGGTCGCGGCGGGCGCCGCATGCACGCCGACCACCTGCACGTTCGAGACGCACGGGCTCGCGAACGGCAGCCGGGTGCCGGTCGCCGTGAGCGCTCGCAACGAGGCGTACCCCGCGCTCGCCATGTGGACGCAGGCGACGGGCACGGGCACGCCGTTCGGTGCGCCGATCGCGGGCATGATCCAGGTGACCGGCGATGCCGCGACGGGCACGGTCACGGTGTCGTGGTCCCCGTTCGGCGGCAACGGCGACGCGGTCGCCGGGTATTTCGTGCAGCGACTCGTCCCGGACGACGCGAACGTGCCCGGAGGTCCGCAGGCCTGCCAGGTGACCGCGCCGGCACCCGGGCAGGTCGTTCCGCCCGCCAACGGCGGCAACGTCGCCGCGACCATCGGCACCGGCCCCGAGACCACGAGCGTGCAGTTCGGGGACGCGATGGGCGAGGGGACGAGGTACTCGTTCATCGTCTGGGGATACAACCGTTCGGGCTGTGCGCACACCGAGGTCGCGGGCACCGTGGTCCGGCCCGCGCCGGCTCCAGCACCCGGAACGGACCCGGCTCCGGTGGTCATGCCGGCGTTCGTGCGGGCCGCGGCGGTCCAGCGTGCTCAGGCGACGGCGCATCCGTTCGGCGAGCTGGACCGGCTCGCGGTGACCGGATGCATCGCATGTGCGGGATTCCGAGACCGGTGAGTGCGATGGAGGAGCAGCCGTGACCATGACCCCTGAGGGCGCGACCCGGTTCGCCGCGAACCTCGACCGGCTCGTCGCCGCGGTCGAGGAGGTGCTGCTCGGCAAGAACCGCATCGTGCGGCTCGCGTTCACGGCGCTGCTGAGCGAGGGGCATCTGCTGCTCGAGGACGTCCCCGGCACCGGCAAGACCTCGCTGGCCCGCGCGATCGCGCAGTCCGTCGCGGGCACGAGCAATCGGGTGCAGTTCACCCCCGATCTGCTTCCCGGCGACATCACGGGCGTCACCGTCTACGACCAGCGCACGGGTCGCTTCGACTTCCACCCGGGCCCGGTGTTCGCGAGCATCGTGCTGGCCGACGAGATCAACCGGGCCAGCCCGAAGACCCAGTCGGCGCTGCTCGAGGTCATGGAGGAGGGGCAGGTCACCGTCGACGGGCAGACGCATCCGGTGGGGCATCCGTTCATGGTCATCGCGACCCAGAACCCGATCGAGCAGGCCGGCACCTACCGGCTGCCCGAGGCGCAGCTCGACCGGTTCCTCATGCGCAGCTCGATCGGATATCCCGACCATGCGTCGACCATCCGGATCCTCGAGGGCGCCGATCAGCGGGCGCACGAGCACGTGGTCGAGCCGCAGCTGGACCCCGGCGAGGTCGCCGAGATGGCCGCGCTCGCGCGGACGGTCTACGTCGATCCCACGATCCACGACTACGTGTCGCGGCTGGTCGAGGCCACGCGCACCGCGCGTGAGGTCCGGCTCGGGGTGAGCGTGCGCGGCGCGCTCGCGCTCATCCGCACGGCCAAGACCCATGCGGCGGGACGCGGCCGCCACTACGTCGTGCCCGACGACGTGAAGGCACTCGCCGAGCCGGTGCTCGCGCACCGGCTCATCCTCGACGCCGAAGCCGAGTTCGACGGCGTGACCGCATCGAACCTGGTCGCCCAGGTGCTCATCGAGACCCCGCCACCGTCCTCGAGGCAGGCGGGGTGAGCCTGCCGACCCGGACCAGGCTCTCCGAGGACGCGGCCGGGCAGGGCGTCCTCGCGATCCTGATCGCGCGCACCGTCCACGTCGCGCACCGCATCCACGAGACCGTGCGCACGGCGGGCTCGGCGCTGCCGAAGGTCGTGACCCCGGTCGGGTGGGGCGTGCTCGTCGCGGCGACGCTGGCGCTCGCGGCGGGGTACGTCTGGGGCTGGGCGGAGCTCGTGGCGCTCGGCTGGGGACTCGCGATCGCGGTCGGCCTCGCCGCGCTCTGGCTGATCGGCACCGGCGCCTCGAAAGTCGAGCTGACGCTGCCGACGCCGCGCGTCGCGGTCGGCGAGCTCGCGGAGGCCAGGCTCACGGCAGAGAACCCGGGTCATCGCCGCTTCGGCGGCGTGCAGCTCGAGCTCCCGGTGGGCGACCGGGTCCTGGAGCGGGTCCTGCCGGCCCTGCCCCGGGGCGGCGTGGTCGACGAGCGGCTCCGCATCCCCACCCAGCGCCGAGGGGTCGTGCCGATCGGACCCGCTCGGACCGTGCGCGCCGACCCCATCGGCATCGTGCGACGTGAGGTCGTCTGGTCGGGGACGGTCCTGCTGCACGTGCATCCCCGGACGGTCGCGATGGGAGCGCTCAGCACCGGCTTCGTGCGCGACCTCGAGGGTTCGCCCACGCGGGACCTCACGGCGAGCGACATCGCCTTCCACGCGCTGCGCGAATACGTCCCCGGAGACGACCGGCGCCACATCCACTGGCGCAGCTCGGCGAAGACGGGGACCTTCATGGTCCGGCAGTTCGAGGAGACGCGCCGGAGCCGGTTGATCGTGCTGCTCGACCTCGATCCGTCGGCGTACGCCGACGATGAGGAGTTCGAGCTCGCGGTGAGCGCTGCGGCCTCGCTCGGCGCGCGCGCCATCCGCGATGCGCGCTCGCTCGCGTTCGTCGCGTCAGGTGCGGCCGGGGCCCGCTCGCCCGTCAGGCAGCTGCCGACCGTGTCGCGCGACCGACTGCTCGATGCGCTCAGCCTCGTCCAGCTCGAGTCACGGGCGGCCGCCCTCCCCGATGTGGCGCGCGCCGCAGGTGAGACCCAGCAGGGGGTCTCGCTCGCGTTCCTGGTCACCGGCACCGCGCACGGCGTGGCTCATCTGCGCCTGGCCGCCAGCCGGCTTCCGCTCGGGATCGAGACCATCGGCGTCCGCTGCGTGCCCGAGGGCGAGGCGAGCTCCCGGCAGTCCTCGGGACTCACCGTGCTCGGCATCGGGTATCTCGAGGATCTCCAGGCGATGCTCGCCAGGCGGGCGGCGAACGCATGACGACGCTCGTGCCGCGTGCGCCCGGGGGAGCCCGCGCAACCGTCGCGAAGCCCGACCGCGTGACGACCGCCACGGGCGCCGCGTTGCTCACCGGGCTGTTCGCCGCGGCGATGATCCCGTGGTGGCCGGTGTACGAGAGCACCGCGTTCGTCGTGTGCGCGGCGGTGGCCGTGTTCGCCGGGCTCGGCATCGGGATCGCGGGTGCGCGGTTCCGCTGGCCCGCGTGGTTCGTCACCCTCACGATCGCCGCTGCGTACCTCGTGCTCGGCGTGCCGGCCGCGGTTCCGAGCCGCGCATGGCTCGTCGTGCTCCCGACCCCGGCGGGCCTCGTCGACCTCGTGGCGGGTGCCGCGCTCTCCTGGAAGCAGCTGCTGACCGTGGCGGTGCCCGTCGGGTCGTATCAGGCGCTCCTCGTCCCCGTCTTCCTGCTCGGCCTCGTGGGCGCCGCGATCGCGGCGACGATCGCCTTCCGCTCGAGGCGTCCGGTCGTCGCCGCCGTCCCACCGGCGGTCGTGTTCGTGACCGGGATCGTGATGGGCGTCGTCGACGACGAGCTCGCGGCCGTCGCGGGCCTCGCCTTCCTCGTCGCCGTGATCGCGTGGCTCGTGCGTGCGGCGATCCTGCGACGTCGCGCGCTGGGCGGGTCGCCGCCGATCGAGGCCGCGCTCGCGGACACCCGGCGCGTGCTCGGGGCCACGGCACTGCTGTCGTTCGCGCTGGCCGTCGCCGCCGTCGCGGCGGTCGCCCTGCCCGTCCCGCAACGGACGGTCGCCCGCTCCGAGCTCCAGCCGCCGTTCGAGCCACGCGCCGAACGCAGCCCGCTCATCGGATTCCGCACCGCGTTCGAGCCGGCGACGCGCTCGCAACCCATGTTCGAGGTGAGCGGCCTTCCCGAGGGAGCCGGCCTCAGGGTCGCCGCGCTCGACACCTACGACGGCGTGGTCTACGCGGTCGGCGGCGAAGACGGGCAGGGGCTCTCCGGCCGGTTCGCACGGGTGCCGTACCGGCTCGACCAGTCCGCGGCCGTCGGAGGCGAGGTCCGGCTCGAGGTCAGGGTCCTCGGCTACTCCGACGTGTGGGTCCCGGGCGCCGGGAGCCTCGAACGCATCGAGTTCGCCGGACCGCGCGACGCGGCGCTCGCCGACGGATTCGTCTACAACGACGTCACGGGCACCGCCGCGGTGCGCGACGGCCTCGTCTCGGGCGATCGCTACACCGCGTGGTCGATCGTCCCGCCGGTCCCCGATGAGCTCACGGGCCTGCAGCCCGGCACGGCGGTGCTGCCGCCGGCACCCGGTCTGCCCGACGCGCTCGCGACCCTGCTCGGCGAGTGGGCGCCGGCCTCGGGCGCCCCGGGCGAGCGGCTCGCCGCGATGATCGACGGCCTGCACCGCGACGGGTACCTCAGCCACGGACAGGCCGGCGAACAGGCGAGCCGCTCCGGCCATGCCGTGGACCGCATCGCCGAGCTCGCGGTCGAGCGACCGATGCTCGGGGACGGCGAGCAGTACGCGGTCGCCGCTGCGCTCATGGCCAGGGAGATCGGGTTCCCGGCTCGCGTCGTGGTGGGATACCTCGCTCAGCAGCCGGGGTCGGACCCTGTCGGCGCGGGCGGAGATGGCGCAGGCGGAGACGTGGTGTTCCGCAACGACGACCTTCAGGCGTGGATCGAGGTGCAGACCGCGGACGGCGCGTGGCTGCAGGTCGATCCGAACCCCGACCCGCGCGAGATCCCCGAGCGGCAGCCCGACGAGCCGATCGTGGTCTCCCGGCCGCAGTCCGCGCTGCCGCCGCCGGAGCCCCGGACCCCGGTCGAGGATCTCGACGACGAACCCGAGCAGGCCGGCGACGATGACCCGGGCGAGGAGCAGCCCTGGGTGGGCATCGTGCTCGGGATCCTCAACGGCGTGGGACTCGCGCTCCTCGTCGTCAGCCTGATCGCGAGCCCGTTCCTCGCGATCGTCGCCGCGAAGCTGCGGCGCCGGCGGATCCGTCGCCGCGCACCGACCGTCGAGCAGCGCATCGAGGGCGGCTGGCAGGAGTTCGCCGACACGGCCGCGGATTTCGGGCTCCCGGTCGCGCAGGCGGGCACGCGCGCCGAACAGGCCGCGTCCGTCGGCGGGCTCGACTCGCTCGTCCTCGCGGGCGTCGTCGATCGGGCGCTGTACGCGCCCGACGTCCCGCTCGCGGGCGACGACGAACGGGTCTGGACGGCCGTCGCCGAGCTCAGGCGGAGGCTCGGCGCCGAGGCCGGGCGCCGTCGCAGCCTGCTGGCCGCGATCTCACTGGGGTCGCTCGGGGGGTACGCTAACTCGCGGAGAGGAGGCCGTTCGTGAGGTGCCGGATCTGCGGGGCCGAGTTGCCCGACGGAGCGATGTTCTGCGGGGAATGCGGCAGTTCCACGAGCGCGACCCCCGAGTCGCGTCGACGCCCGGATCCCCGGCCCGGCGACACGACCATCCTCGAACGGTCGAAGCTCGCGACCGGGGTCGTGAGCGTGCCCGTCGACGGATTCCGCCGCGTCGAGCCCGAGCCGGACCCGACGCCCGCCGCGACGGCACCGGCCGAGGCAGGCCCGGTGTCGTTCACGCTGACCTTCAGCACGGGCGAGACGCGGACGGTCGTCGGCACCGGGCTGATCGGCCGGAAGCCGCTGCCGCAGCCGGGCGAGACGTTCGATCATCTGATCCAGATCGGCGACCGGACGCTGTCGGTCTCGAAGTCCCACCTCGAGTTCGGGCAGCACGACGGCATCCTCTGGATCTCCGACCGGTTCTCGGGCAACGGCACCGTGGTGCGGCGGCCCGACGACGGCGCGCTCAGGTGCGAGCCGGGGCGCCGCTACCTGGTTCCGCGCGGCAGCCGCGTCGAGCTCGCCGAGCAGCACTTCATCGTCGACTGACGCCGCACCGCCTCACGTCTCCTCCACAGGAGGCGTCGTCCGCCGACCGTCCACCGGGCGGGCCCGGACCGGCCGTGCCCGGCGCGCCGCCTGATGGTCTGGACCGGTGGACACCGTCAGCACCGCGCGGAGCACGCACGACCCGGCCGGCTCACCCGGCCCGCGACTCGACTCGCCGCTCGCCCTGCCGCCGAGCCCGCCCGACGAGCCGCGAGCCGGGTTCCCCTGGCTGGCCTCGGGCGCGCCCGTGGTCGGCGCATTCGCGCTGTGGGCCCTGACCGGTTCGCCTCTCGCGCTCGCATTCGCGGCGCTCGGACCGGTGGTCGCGCTGGCATCGATGATCGATGGCCGCCGCCACGCGGCCGCCCGACGACGGCGGGGCAGCGCCGAACGCCTGACGGCGCTCGACGAACTGCAGCGCGAGATCGCGCGCCGACACGCCGACGAACGCGCGCAGGCGTGGCGCCGCATGCCGTCCGCGGCATCGGTCCTTCAGCATGCGCCCGGGGCGGACTGGCGCGGCGAGGGACCCGGCAGCGTCGTGATCGGGCGCGGTGACGAGCCGAGCACCCTGCGCATCGGCGGCTCGCCGACGGACGACGCCGATCGCGCCGTGCTGAGGTTCGCCGGGCAGGTCAGCGACGCGCCCGTGGCGGCGAACCCGGTCGGCGGGCTCGGCTTCGTCGGCCCGCCACCGCTCACGCGTGCCGCCGCGCGAGCCGCGCTCGTGCAGCTCATGCGGCATGCCACGCCCGGAGTCATCGCCGTGCGCGTGCCCGACGCGTCCGAGTGGCGCTGGGCGATCTCCCTCCCGCACCGGTCGGGTGCGGAGACGATCCTCGTGACGGACGCCGATGCCGCACCCGCCGGGCCGGCCGACCCCGCGCCGACCGGGGCCGCGCCGGACGATCCGGCCCTCGCCGCCACCTGGCGCATTGCGACCGCGCTCGTCCCGGCCGACCTTCCACCGGGTCTCGGCACCGTGGTGCGCCTCGAACACCCCGGGCGCGCGATCCTCGAACGCGACGGCGGCCGGCCGGCAGAGCGGGTCGTCGTCCCCGAGCTGCTCTCCGTGGCCGATGCGGCGAGCTGGGCGGAGGCGACGCGGGCGGCCGCGGTGCGCGCGGGACTCGCGGACGGGCTCGCGACCATCCCCGCCGTGGTGCCCGTGGAGTCGCTCGTGCAGCCGGCCGCACGGCGCTCGGAACGCTCCACGCTCGCGGTCACCGTCGGCGTGGGCGCATCGGGTGCCGTCCAGCTCGACCTCGTCAGGGACGGGCCGCACGCACTGGTCGCCGGCACGAGCGGGAGCGGGAAGAGCGAGTTCCTGCTGGCGTGGCTCACCGCGCTCGCCGCCGTACACCCCACGGGGCTCGTGTCCTTCCTGCTCGTCGACTTCAAGGGCGGTGCGGCATTCGAGCCGCTGCGCGGCCTGCCCCACGTCGCGGGGCTCGTGACCGACCTCGATGAGGCCGAGGCGGTCCGCGCGATCCAGAGCCTGCGTGCCGAGCTCAGACACCGCGAAGAGGTCATCCGAGCCGCCGGCCGGCGCAGCATCGCCGAGCTTCCGACCGAGGTCGAGCTGCCGCGGCTCGTCATCGTGGTCGACGAGTTCCAGGCCATGGTCGAGCGATTCCCCGACCTGGCTCCGCTCATCGGCGACATCGCCTCGCGTGGGCGTTCCCTCGGGGTGCACCTGGTGCTCGCCGCGCAGCGGCCGAACGGCGTCGTCCGGGAGAGCGTGACGGCCAACTGCGGGCTGCGCGTCTCGCTCCGGGTGCTGCACCGCGCCGACAGCCTGGCCGTGGTGGGGGTCGAGGACGCGGCGGGCCTCGACCCCTCGGCCCCCGGTCGCGCCCTGGTCGCCCGGGACGGACGGGCGACCGAGTTCCAGTCGGCGCTCGCCTCGCCCGCCGCGCTCGAGCGGGTCCGTCGGGGCGCCGTCGGCGGTCCGGTCCGGCGGCCCTGGCTCGATCCGCTTCCGCCCCGGCTCGCCGTCAGCGCCCTCGTCGATGAGGACATCGCGCCTCGCGCCGACGGCGAGCTCGCGTTCGGGCTCGCCGACGACCCCGAACACCAGCGCCGCGAGCTCGCGGTCTGGCACCCCGAGCGCGATGGGAGCGTGCTCGTCGCGGGCTCGCCCGGCAGCGGGCGATCGACCGCGCTCGGCGCCATCGCACGTGCGTTCGCCGACGCGCACGGCGACGGTGCGGTCGTGGTGCTGGGCGGCCCGCCGAGCACCGAGTGGGATGCGGTGCACGACGAGCTCGCGCGCGTGCGCGCGGGCCGCAGCGGCCGGCGACTGCTCGTGGTCGACGACCTCGACGCCAGGTACCGGTCCTGGCCCGATGAACCGCGGCAGATCCTGGTCGAGATGCTCGCCGCGCTGGGCCGCGAGGGCCGCGCGGGCGGCCTCTTCGTCGCGGCGTCGGCCACGGCGGCGCTCACGCTCCCCGGCCCGGTGCGCGAGCTGTTCGGTGCGAGCGTGCTCCTGCGTCACGCCGGGCGGTCCGAGGTCGTCCAGGCCGGCGGCATCGGTGCGCTCTGGCGGGCCGATGAGCCCCCGGGCGCGGGCCAGTGGCGCGGACGGCGCATCCAGGTCGTCGAGTCGGCGGCTCCCCGCCCGCCCGACGCTCGCCCGGTTCCGCCGCTCGCGCTCGCCGCGGGCGTCCCGGCCGCGGTGGTGAGCTCGGCACCCGCGCACGACGCCGACGCGCTCACGGCGGCGCTCGGGCGAGAGGTGCTCGTCCTGCGCCACGGCGACGACGCGGCCACGAGGGCGCTTCGTGCGCTTCACGACCCGGGAGCGCCGGCCCCGGTGGTCGTGGCCGACGCCGACGCGTGGTCTGCGAACTGGACGCTGCTCGCCGCGATCCAGGAGCGGGGCGTGTGCGTCGTGCGCGGCGGCCCGGCGGAGCTGCGCTGCGTCATCCGTGACCGGGTCTGTCCGCCGGTGCTCGACCCCGGGCGGCCGCAGTGCTGGCGGGTGGTGCCGGGGGAGGGCCCGGTGCGGTTCGGCTGGCCGCCGCGACCCGCCCACGGTGAGCTCGCCGCGGAATCCGCACCGCAAAGCACGAATTCCTCATGATTCTCGCCGAATCGATGCGGAATCAGTCGCGGATGTTCGCAGAAATTAACGATTCGGATATCGATCGGTGAATTGCGGCGCCCAATGTGGAAGTATCTAGCCACCCGCAGTGACGCGCACTCGATTGGAGTTCCCGTGACCACACGTCGCCCCCTCCCCGAAGACCCGATCGTCCGTTCCCTCGTCATGCAGGCCCGCCGGGCTCAGCTGAGCCGGCGCACGCTGCTCACGGGGGCCGGCGTCGGCGCATCCGCGCTCGCACTCGCGGCGTGTTCCACGGGCGGCGGGCAGGCGAAACCGACGGCCGCGGCCGATGAGTCGGCCACCGACAAGACCCTGAACTGGGCCAACTGGGCCGCATACATCGACGAGGACGACAACGGCGACTACCCCACGCTCACCCGGTTCACCGAAGAGACCGGCATCGAGGTGAACTACGAGGTCGCGGTCGACGACAACAACACCTACTACGGCAAGGTGAAGGACCAGCTCGCGCTCGGCCAGGACATCGGCGCCGACACCGTGTGCCTCACGGACTGGATGGTCAGCCGGTGGATCCGCCTCGGGTACACGCAAGCGCTCGACCACGCCAACATCCCGAACCTCGCCAACCTCGCGCCCGCGCTCCAGGACCCCGACTTCGACCCCGGCCGCGAGATGTCCGTGCCCTGGCAGGGCGGTTTCGCCGGCATCTGCTGGAACAAGGCGGCGATCCCCGGAGGACTCGAGTCGGTCGAGGACCTCTGGAACCCCGAGTTCAAGGGCCGCGTCGGCGTGCTCTCGGAGATGCGCGACACGATCGGCCTGCTCATGCTGCAGAACGGCGTCGACATCTCGGGTGACTGGGGCGACGCCGAGTTCGAGGCGGCGAACGATGTGCTGAGGGAGCAGGTCGAGTCTGGGCAGGTCCGCAACATCAAGGGCAATTCCTACCTCGAGGACCTCAAGAGCGGCGACACGCTCGCCGCGATCTGCTGGTCGGGCGACATCACGGTCATCAACGCCGAGGCCGGCGACCAATGGGAGTTCGCGATCCCGTCGGCCGGCGCCACCCTCTGGAACGACAACTTCCTCGTGCCGATCGGCTCGAGTCGCAAGACCAACGCCGAGACGCTCATCAACTACTACTACGAGCCCGAGGTCGCGGCCGAGGTCGCGGCGTGGGTGAACTACATCACCCCTGTCGTCGGCGCGAAGGAGGCCGCGACGGCGATCGATCCCGAGCTCGCCGAGAACCAGCTCATCTTCCCCGACGAGGAGACGCTGTCGCGCGCGCACATCTTCCGGTCGCTCACCGGGGCCGAGGAGCAGAAGTATCAGGCCGCGTTCCAGAGCATCCTGCTCGGTTCGTGAGCCGGGGAGCATGATGGCGGCAGTACGCGAGTTCTCCGAGCGGGGCGCTGACCTCGAGCTCTCGGGCATTCAGAAGCGGTTCCCGGGGTTCACCGCGATCGAGCAGCTCGATCTCACGATCCCGGCGGGCTCGTTCTTCGCGCTCCTCGGCCCGTCGGGCTGCGGCAAGACCACGACGCTGCGGCTCGTCGCGGGTCTCGAGGAGCCCACGAAGGGCCGCATCCTCATCGGCGGCCGCGACGTCACCGACACCAAAGCGCATGAGCGCCCCGTGAACACGGTCTTCCAGAGCTATGCGCTCTTTCCGCACATGACGATCGTCGAGAACGTCGCGTTCGGGCTCAAGCGCCGCCGGATCGGGGACGCGATGACCCGGGCGCACGAGGCCCTGAAGCTCGTCGAGCTCGATCACCTCGCGCAGCGACGGCCGCAACAGCTCTCGGGCGGTCAGCAGCAGCGGGTCGCGCTCGCGCGCGCGATCGTGAACCGGCCGGCGCTGCTGCTCCTCGACGAACCTCTCGGCGCGCTCGACCTGAAGCTGCGCCGCCAGATGCAGCTCGAGTTGAAGGGCATCCAGGAAGAGGTCGGGCTGACCTTCCTGCACGTGACGCACGACCAGGAGGAGGCCATGACGATGGCCGACACGGTCGCGGTCATGAACAAGGGCGCGATCGAGCAGATGGGTGCGCCCGAGGAGCTGTACGAGTTGCCGCGCACGGTGTTCGTGGCGAACTTCCTCGGGCAGTCGAACCTCTTCACCGGACCGGTCACGGGCGGCACCGATGCCGCCTTCACGATCGACGCCGGCGGCCACGCGATCACGGTGCCGACCGGGCGCGCGGAGCGTCACCGGGGCACGGTCACGGTCGGCGTACGTCCCGAGAAGGTCGTGCTGCACGTGGAGGCTCCGGGAGGGCCCGACGGGGCCGGCACCGCCGGTCGCAACACGCTCGGCCCCGGCCGGGTCGTCGACGTGTCCTTCTCGGGTGTGAGCACCCAGTACCTGGTCGACGTGCCGGGGATCGGCACCCTGATGGTCTTCGCGCAGAACGTCGGGTACGGCCCGGTGGCCGCGCTCGGCGCGGAGGTGTGGCTGAGCTGGGAGATCGCGCACGGGTTCGGGCTCGCGGACGAACAGGTCCCCGGCGGCCGGTTCGCCGCCGACGACTCGACGAGCTCGATCGCGGCCCAGCACCGCGAAGACCTCGTCACGGAGCTCGGAGACCGCTGAGATGGCCTTCGCTGCATTCGCGACGGCCGAGGCGCAACCGCAGGCGCCCAAGAAGCGCAGCCGGATCGCGCTGTTGCTCCTGCTGCCCGGCATCGCCTACCTGGTGCTGTTCTTCCTCACACCGCTGATCTCGTTGCTGCTCACGAGCCTGCAGGCGCCGAACGAGTTCGGCGACATCGGGGTCTACGACTACGCGTTCAACTGGCAGAACTACGTGACGGTGGTGAACGAGTACTGGCCGCACATCCTGCGCTCGTTCGGCTACGCGCTCGCGGCCACGGTGTTCGCCTTGCTGTTCAGCTACCCGCTCGCGTACTTCATCGGCGTGAAGGCGCGACGCTGGCCGCTGCTGCAGAGCCTCATGCTCGTGCTCGTGATCGCCCCGTTCTTCATCAGCTTCCTGCTCCGCACGCTCGCGTGGAAGCAGCTCCTCTCGGACGAGTCGTTCATCGTGACGTCGTTGAAGGCGCTGTCGCTGCTCGCACCCGACGCGCACTTCACCGGGACGCCGTTCGCGGTCATCTTCGGCCTGACGTACAACTTCATCCCGTTCATGGTGCTGCCGCTGTACACGACGCTCGAGCGGCTCGACGTGCGGTACCTCGAGGCGGGGGCCGACCTCTACGCGAACCCGTTCCAGGTGTTCCGCAAGGTGACCGTGCCGCTGTCGATGCCGGGCATCGTCGCGGGAACGCTGCTGACCTTCATCCCGGCGGCGGGCGACTACATCAACGCCAGCCGTGACTTCCTCGGCGGTCCCGACACGCAGATGATGGGCAACGTCATCGAGGCGAACTTCCTCGTGCTGCTGAACTACCCCGCGGCCGCCGCGCTGTCGATCATCCTGATGGCCGCGATCCTCGTGCTGGTCGGCGTCTACGTGAAACGCTCGGGAACGGAGGACCTGCTGTGAGCGGTGAGGTGCAGGCCGCGGCCGTGCTCGGCGGGCTGGCCGAGAACGAGCAGCTCGACGACCGCCGGCCGCCGCGCCGAGTGCGCGCGGGGCGCCTCGGACTCGGTGACTGGCTGCTCCCGGCCTACGCGGTCATCGCGTTCGTGTTCCTGCTGATCCCGATCGTGTACACGTTCGTGTTCTCGTTCAACGACTCGATCAAGTCGAACATCGCCTGGCGCGGCTTCACGCTCGACAAGTGGCTGAACGTGTGCAACGTCGAGGGCGGCGCGGTCTGTCAGGCGTTCGGCAACAGCATCGTCATCGGGCTCACGGCGACCGTGATCGCGACCGTGCTCGGCACGATGATCGCGATCGCGCTCGTCAGGTACCGCTTCCGGGCGCGATCCTCGATCAGCCTGCTGCTCTTCCTGCCGATGGCCACGCCCGAGGTGGTGCTCGGTGCCGGGCTCGCGGCGCAGTTCCTCGCGGTCGGGGTGCCGAAGGACATGACCACGATCATCCTCGCGCACACCATGTTCTGCATCAGCTTCGTCGTCGTTACGGTCAAGGCCCGCGTCGCGAGTCTCGATCCGGCGCTCGAGGAGGCGGGCCGCGACCTGTACGGCTCGCCCGCGCAGGTGTTCTGGAAGATCACGTTCCCGCTGCTGCTGCCGGGCATCCTCGCGGCCGCGCTGCTCGCGTTCGCGCTGAGCTTCGACGACTTCATCATCACGAACTTCAACTCGGGTTCGGTGACCACGTTCCCGAAGTACGTGTACATCTCGGCGTCGCGCGGCATCCCGGCCGAGGCCAACGTGATCGCCTCGGCGGTGTTCCTGTTCGCGATCGTGCTGGTGATCGTCGCACAGGTCTCGCGCGCGGCGCGCGCGAAACGCCTCGCGAGGCTCGGCTGACGGGCGCGAACCGGCGGATGCCTCGGGCACCACGTGTGCCCGAGGCATCCGCTCGCTCAGACCGTCGCACGGACCTCGCCGACCGGCTGGTCGCCGCCCATGACCCAGAGGTCGAGCTCGGCCTGCACCGCGTCGATGGCCGCGTGCTCGAGGGCGCCCTCGCGGGCGAGCAGCCGCAGCGCGACGATCGCGGTCGCGCGGGCGCTGCCGTCGAGGACCTTGACGGCGACGGTGGTGCCGTTCGGGGCGGTCATCACCATGACCCCTTCGGCGCCGATCTTGGCGAAGACCCCGAGCCGCTCGATCGCGACGGTGTCGGGGCGGCCGGGGCCGCCCGCGGCCCACGCGTGCGTGCGCACGGCGTCGGTGAGCGCGGCGGCCTCGCGGTAGAGCGCGAACGGCGAGGTCTGCTGCGCGGTCGTGATCTTCTGGATGCCGCGGGCGAGGCCCACGAGGCTGATCGCGTGCACGGGGGCGCCGCACCCGTCGACGCCGCTCGCGACGGGACGTTCGCCCGTGAAGCGCTCGAGCACGTCGAGCACCTTGCGCTGCATCGGGTGGTCGGGTTCGAGGTACCCCGGCAGCGGCCAGCCGTTCGCGGCACTCGCCGCGAGCATGGCGGCGTGCTTGCCCGAGCATTCCATGTAGACCGCAGAGGGTGAGCCGCCTGCGCGGATGACCTGCTCGCGGGCCGCGCGGTCGAGCGGCATCGCCGCCGGGCAGCCGAGCGCCTCGACGGGGACCGAGGCGCGGTCGAGCAGGCCCCGGACGAGGGCGACGTGCGCGGCCGTGCCCGAGTGGCTCGCGGTCGCGATCGCGGCGTCCTCGCCGCGGAGCGGCGCGCCCGACGTCATCGACGCGAGGGCCTGGAACGGCTTCAGGGTGGAGCGCGGGAAGATCGGCGAGCGGACGTCGCCCAGTTCGCGCGCGAGCTCACCCTCGGGGGTGAGCACGACGGCCGAGCCCGCATGGCGGGACTCGACGAATCCGTTTCGTTCGACCACGGCGAGTTCGGCGGCGTTCGTGACGGTGAAGGTCTCGGCCACGGCTCAGCCGAGGGCCGCGAAGCCGTCGTCGAGCACCTGCAGCGCGTCGTCGATGAGGGCATCGGTGACGGCGAGGCTCGGCAGGAACCGCAGCACGTTGCCATACGTGCCGGCGTTGAGGAACAGCACGCCGCGCTCGGCGGCGAACGCGATGAGCGAGGCCACCGCCTCGGGGTAGGGCTGCTTGGTCGACGCGCCGGTGCCCGGCTGGACGAGTTCGATCGCTACCATCGCGCCCCGGCCGCGGATGTCGCCGATGACGTCGTAGCGTTCGGCGAGGCGTGCGAGGCCGGCCTTCAGCGTGCCCTCGATGCGCTGCGCCTCGGCGAGGAGCCGGTTCTGCTCGATCGACTCGAACACCGCCACGGCGGCCGCGCACGCGACGGGGTTGCCGCCGAACGTGCCGCCGAGACCGCCCGGCTGCGAGGCGTCCATGATCTCCGCGCGACCGGTGACCGCGGCGAGCGGAAGGCCGCCCGCGATGCCCTTCGCGGTGAGCACGAGGTCGGGCTCCCAGTCGAACTGCTCGCTCGCGAAGAACGTGCCGGTTCGGGCCATGCCCGACTGGATCTCGTCGGCGATCATGACCACGCCGTGCTCGCTGCACCAGTTCTGCAGGATCGGCAGGAATCCGTCGGCGGGCACGATGAACCCGCCCTCGCCCTGGATCGGTTCGACGACGAGGCACGCAAGGTCCGCGGCACCCACGACCTTCTCGAGGTAGGCGATCGTGCGCGCCGCGGCATCGCCGCCGCTGAGGCCGTCGCGGTACGGGTACGAGTTCGGCGCGTGGTACACGTCGCCGGCGAACGGCCCGAACCCCGTGGCGTAGGGGTGGGCCTTGTAGTTCATCGCCATCGTGAGGTTCGTGCGCCCGTGGTAGGCGTGGTCGAGCACCGCGACCGCCCGGCGACCCGTGTGCTTGCGGGCGATCTTCACGCCGTTCTCGACCGCCTCGGCGCCCGAGTTCACGAGCACGGTCTTCTTCGCCCAGGTCCCGGGCGTCCGTTCGGCGAGCAGCTCGGCGACGCGCACGTACTCCTCGTACGGCGTGATCGTGAACAGCGTGTGGATCACGTCCTGCAGCTGCGAGGCCGCGGCCTCGACCACGCGCTCCTCGGTGTGGCCGACCGTGGTGACCCCGATGCCGGCGCCGAAGTCGATGAACTGGTTGCCGTCGACGTCGACGAGGATCGCGCCGTTCGCGCGCGCGATGTAGACGGGCAGCGCGCTGGACACCCCCTCGGAGACGACGGCCTTGCGCCGTCCGTGCAGCTCGTGCGACTTCGGGCCGGGGACGGCGGTGACGATCTTGCGCTCCTGCGGAACCGTGTAGACCGGTGCGGACGCAGCGTTGGCGTCGGCGTCGATGGTGTCAGTCATGGTGTCCCCAGCTTAGCTTTCCGGATGCTCCGGCCGAGGGGGCCGGCAGGAGCGCGCCGGACCGGCAGAATCGAAGGACACGACCGACCGGAGGGATCTGCGCATGCGACTCGGCGAACACGGCTATGCCATCGAGGTCGAGTGGACGGGCGACCAGGGGGCGGGCACGACCGGTCCGCGCAGCTACCGTCGTACACATGTCGTGCGTGCCGAGGGCAAGCTGCACGAGCTGCAGGGCAGCGCCGATCGCGTGTTCCACGGCGACCGCGAACGGTGGAACCCCGAAGAGCTGCTGCTCGCGGCACTCGCCGACTGCCACCTGATGTCCTTCCTCTACGCCGCCTCCCGGAGCGGCGTCGTCGTCCGCGCGTACACCGACTCGCCCACCGCGCTGCTTCGCGAGGACGGCCGCGGCGGGGGCGCGATCGTCGAGGCCGTGCTCCGGCCGCGCGTGGTCGTGTCGGACGCGTCGATGATCGAGCGTGCGCAGGCGTTGCACGCCGAGGCCGCCGAGCTGTGCTTCATCAACTCGTCGGTCGCGTTCCCCGTCAGGCACGAGCCGGTCTCGCTGGTCGAGTGAGCTGTGCGCCTACAGGGCGGAGCGATCGGCGGGTGCGCTGGGGATCGTCACCGGGGTTTCGGGGCACGCGTCGCCGCCGATGAGCCGCGTGCACGGGGGCAGGAATCCCGGGTACCGCTCGGCGGTCGGGTCACCGAACCAGCGGTGCCAGATCCGCCAGAAGTTGAGATTGCCGAAGGCGGAGCATCCGTCGCCGGTGTCGGGATGCTCGAGCGTCGCCGGGCTGGGCTGGTACGGCGTGTAGTTGTACAGGTTGGCCGTGGCCTGATTCCTGATCGCGACCGGCTCGGTGCCGCACGCGGGGTCGGGGTGGAACTGCACGTCGACAGTGCCGACCCGGTAGGTGCGCTCGGGCACCTCGGAGTACTGCCGGAACTGCCAGGCCGCGTGGTACACCTGGTTGAAGAACCCGAAATAGTCCTCGTCGCAGTCGGCCGAGTCGGGGCAGCCGTACCCGGTGGCCCGCAGATAGCCGCGCTCGGTGGGGCGCGTGAGCAGCGACTGCTCCTTCTGCAGGAGCACGATCAGGGTGCGCGGGCTCACCCGGCACGCCTCGGCCACGCGCTCGACGATCCGGCTCGCGCGCTCACCCGCAGCGCCACGGTATTCGGTGCAGTGCCCCGGGCCGGCCGCGGGCTGGGTCTCGGTCGTCTCCCGGTAGTCGGCGAGGCAGCGCACGCCGGCGTCGGCACGGCAGGACACCGACTCGAAGAAGGCCTGGATCTCGCGCTCGCTCATGGCCGTGCTGTCGTAGAAGCTGTCGTCGCTCACGATGTAGCCCGCGTCGAACGTCGACGTCGGCGGTTCGACGGCGTCGGCGGCCGTCGCCGGCGCGCTCGGGGCCGGCGTCGTGGCCGGCGCGCAGCCGGCGAGGAGCAGGGCCGCGATCGCGAGCACGGCGGGCAGCGGAGATCTCATCGTGGACGACGCTATCGCGACCGGCCCACGCCGGGCTGGGAATCGAGACGGCAGGACCCCGCGGACCGCCGGCCGCGGATCAGAGTCGCTCGTGCGGGACGATCCGGTCAGCGATGCGCGCGAGCGTGCCCTGGGGCGGCGCTTCGTTGTAGGTTCCGGCGAGCTCCTGCCCGGTGAGCTCGTGGATCGCCGACATGATCTCGTCGGTCGCCGCGCGGCGCGCGCGGCCGGACGTGGCGGGCCCGTGATGGGCGAGATCCAGCGCGGGGCCGAAGCGTACGGTCACCGGCCTGATCCGCGGGAGGCTCGAGCCGACGGGCTGGATCTCCTGGGTGCCGACGAGCCCGACCGGCACGACCGTGGCCCCCGTGGTCAGCGCGAGCCATGCGACGCCCGTGCGGCCACGATAGAGCCGGCCGTCGAGCGACCGGGTGCCTTCGGGGTAGAGGGCGAAGGCGCTTCCGGCCTCGAGGATCCGGCGGCCCTGGTCGAGGGCCTCCTGGGCCTGCGAGCCGGCGCCGCGCTCGACGGACACGGCGCCGATCGCGCCGAAGAACGTGCGCGACACCCAGCCGCTGAAGCCGCGGCCCGTGAAGTAATGGGACTTCGCGAGGAACTGCACGGGTCGAGGAGCTGCGAGCGGGATCACGATGCTGTCGACGAACGACAGATGGTTCGAGGCGAAGATGACGGCGCCGTGCCGGGGCACGTGCTCGGACCCGAGGATCTTCGGCCGGTAGACCAGCAGGACGAGCGGCCTGAGAATGCCGCGGATGATGCGGTACACCGGTCCCGCGGTGTTCGGCCCCGCGGGCACGGCGTCGGACGAGGGCGAAGTCACGTACCGACGTTAGGCCCGTGGATATGCGGCGCCGGGAATATCGCGGCGCAGCGACGGCCGATGGCAGGATGACACGCATGCAGGCCACGCCGGGTGAGCAGACGTGGACGATCGAGGACGCGGGGGTCACGATCGCCCGGGTGACGGGCGACCGGCACGCGCAGGGGCCCGAGCAGGTGCTGCGGCGACTGATCGCACTCGTCTCGGGCGTGCCCGACGACGACGTGGAGCTGCTGAGGCGTTGCGCCGAGTGCGGGGCGCGGCACGGCACGCCGACGGTGGAGTACCCGACGCCGCCCTCCGGCACGCGCTGGTACGCCGACGTCGCCGCGGCCGACGGCATCGTGGTCGCGGCCACCGGCACGAGGCATCCGCTCGGCGTCGCCGTCGAGCCCGCGGGGCCCGCGGGGCGCACCATCGACGAGGCGACGTTCCACGCCGGCGAGCTCGCGAGGCTCGACGCGGCCACGGGCGCGGCGCGCGACCGGCTCCGCGCCACGATGTGGGTGCGGAAGGCCGCGCTCGCGAGGGCGCTCGGGCACCGCACCTTCCTGGAACCGTCTCGCATCGAGCTCGCACCGCTCGTCGACGGTGCCGAGGTTCGGCTCGCCCGCGCCGTTCCGGAGCTCGGCGCCGGCTGGCGGTCCGTCACGGTGCACGACGTGCCGGGCGTCGACGGCATCGCGGCCGCGGTGGCCCTGCTCGGCTGACGCCGGCGGCGGGCGGCTGCACCGGCGCGCCACACACCTGACGCGCCACGCACCTGACGCGCCACGCACCTGACGCGCGCCGTACAGTGGGTCGGGTGAAGCGCGTCATCATCCTGGGCTCGACCGGCTCCATCGGCACGCAGGCGCTCGACGTCATCCGGGCGAACCCGCGTCGGTTCGAGGTGGTCGGCCTCGCGGTGGGCCGCAATCACGACGAGCTCGCCGCGCAGGCGGCCGAGTTCGGCGTCGACGACGTCGCCGTCGGCATCGCGGAGGCCGAGCAGCTGGTGCGCGACGTCGACGCCGACGTCGTCCTGAACGGCATCACGGGCTCGGTCGGTCTCGGGCCGACGCTCGCGACGCTCGAACGCGGCGCGACGCTCGCGCTCGCCAACAAGGAGTCGCTGATCGTCGGGGGAGACCTCGTGACGCGGCTGGCCCGGCCCGGGCAGATCGTGCCCGTGGACTCCGAGCACTCCGCGATCGCGCAGGCATTGCGCGGAGGAGCGGCCACCGAGGTGCGCCGACTCGTGCTCACGGCGTCGGGCGGACCGTTCCGAGGCCGCACGCGCGACGAGCTCGCCGGGGTCACGCCGGCCCAGGCGCTCGCGCACCCCACCTGGGACATGGGCCTCGTCGTCACGACGAACTCGGCGACGCTCGTGAACAAGGGCCTCGAGGTGATCGAGGCGCATCTGCTCTTCGATGTGGACTACGACCGCATCGACGTCGTCGTGCACCCGCAGTCGATCGTGCACTCGATGGTGGAGTTCATCGACGGGTCGACGATCGCGCAGGCCTCGCCGCCCGATATGCGGCTGCCCATCTCGCTCGCGCTCGACTGGCCGCACCGCGTCGGCGGCGTCGGGCGCCCGCTCGACTGGACCAAGGCCCAGGCGTGGACGTTCGAGCCGCTCGACGAGACGGCGTTCCCCGCGGTGGCGCTCGCGAAGCAGGTGGGCCGCGCCGGGGGAGAGTACCCGGCCGTGTACAACGCCGCGAACGAGGAGGCGGTCGCCGCGTTCCACGACGGCCGGCTCAGGTTCACGGGCATCGTCGACACCGTGCGGGCGGTGGTCGACGCCCACGAGTCCGCGACCGGCGAGCTCACGACCGAGACGCTCGCGGCCGCCGAGGCGTCCGCTCGCCGCGCCTCGCAGGCGCGCATCGCCGCCCGGGCGTAGGCACCGGCGAGCTCCCAGCCGGCGGAAAGCCCGCACCAAGACTCCGGCAGTACGCTCATCTGGTGGAATCCGTGCTCGCCTTCGTGATCGGCGTCGTCGTCATCGCCCTCGGCCTCGCGATCTCGATCGCCCTGCACGAGGTCGGGCACCTGGTTCCCGCGAAACTGTTCGGCGTCAAGGTGACGCAGTACATGATCGGGTTCGGCAAGACCATCTGGTCGCGGCGCGGCGGCGAGACCGAGTACGGCGTGAAGGCGCTGCCGCTCGGCGGATACATCGCGATGATCGGGATGTTCCCGCCCGCGAAGGGCGAGCGCGTGCACGAAGACAGCACGGGCTTCTTCCGCGGGCTCGTGCAGGACGCCCGCGATTCGAGCACCGAGTCCATCGGCCCGGGCGACGAGGCCCGCGCGTTCTACCGGCTGCCCGTCTGGAAGCGCATCGTCATCATGTTCGGCGGGCCGTTCATGAACCTCGTGCTCGGCGTGATCTTCTTCGCCATCCTGATCATGGGCATAGGCGTGCCGCAGGCGACGACCACCGTCGGCGCGGTGTCCGAGTGCGCGCTGCCCGCGAACAGCCAGCGCCAGACGTGCGAGCCGGGCGACCCGGCCGCGCCGGGTGCGGCGGCGGGCGTCGAGCCGGGCGACCGCATCCTCTCGATCGACGGCACGCCGGTGGAGTCGTGGGCCCAGTCGACCGCGATCATCCGCGAGCACCCGGGTGACGAGCTCGCGCTCGTCGTCGAGCGCGACGGCGAACCCGTCGAGCTGACGGTCACGCCCATGGTCAGCGAGCGCTACGCGCTCGACGCGGACGGTGAGGTCGTGACGGATGCCTCGGGCACCCCGCGCTACGTGGAAGCCGGGTTCGTGGGCATCGAGGCGATGATCGCGCGCGTGCCGCAGCCGGTCACCGAGGTGCTGCCGGCGGTCGGCGAGCAGACCGCGGGGGTCGTCGGCATCGTGATCAACCTGCCCCAGCGCATGATCGACGTCGCGAACGCGGCGTTCGGTCCGGGCGAACGCGACCCGAACGGCCCCATGAGCGTCGTGGGCGTGGGCCGCGCTGCGGGCGAAGTGGCGGCGACGGCCGAGCTGCCGATCGTCGACAAGGCCGCGTTCATGGTCGGCATCCTCGGTGCCCTGAACATCGCGCTGTTCGTCTTCAACCTCATCCCGCTGCTGCCGCTCGACGGCGGCCACATCGCGAGCGCGCTGTTCGAGGCCGTCCGCCGCGGGTTCGCGAGACTGTTCCGGCGTCCGGATCCAGGCCCGGTCGATCTCGCGAGATTCATGCCGGTCACGTTCGGCGTGGTGATCCTGCTCGGGGCCATGAGCGCCCTGCTGATCTACGCCGACCTCGTCAAGCCGGTCGCGCTCTTCTGATGGGCCCGGCATGAGGCGTGCGCCGCGATCCCGCGTCAGGGGCTCCCAGACGACGGGCCGGGTACGGCCCGGGCAGGCCCGCGTACTCCGCGTGGAGTACGGCCGCCGCCTCCGTGGCGCCGATGCCGCACCCGCACGCCGGGGATACCATCGGGCCATGCCCGCCTCCGCCGCGCCGGACGCCCGGCCGGCGTGGGGACCGCCGCCGGCGGTCACGCTGCTCGTCCCGGTCGTCGTCAGCTTCCTCGTCCAGGTGCCTGCGGCGATCGGGATCGCGGTCTGGACCGCGGCGCCCGCGTGGGCGGCCGCGCTGCAGGTCGCACTCGCCGTCGCGGGCGCGCTCGTCCTGCTCGGTGCTCGCCGTGCTCCGGGGCCGACCGTCGCGGTGGTCGCCGCGCTCGCGCTCGCCGATCTGCTGCTGACCCCCGACGCCGGGCCGCCGTTCATCGCGCTCGCGTTCGCGATCGTGTCCGGTGTGGCGCGCGGCGCGCTCGTCTGGACGGGCGTCTCGGTCGGCGCGGCCTGGATCGCCGCGCTCGTGGGCGGCACGCTCGCGGGCCTCGACTGGCATCCGTTCCGGATCGCGGTCACGACCGCGGCACTCGCCGTCTGCGTGGGCATCGGCTGGTTCGTGCGGGTCCGGCGGGCCCGGCTCGCGGCGTATCGCGTCGAGTCGCAGCAGCGGCGACAGCGAGCCGAGCAGCAGGAACGCGTGCGGATCGCGCGCGAGCTGCATGATGTCATCGGACACGCGCTGTCGCAGATCCACGTGCAGGCGAGTGTCGGACTGCACCTCATGGATCGCGATCCCGAGCAGGCGCGCACCGCGCTCAGCGTCATCAAGGCGAGCTCGAAGGATGCGCTCGAGGAGGTGCGCAGCGTGCTCGGCGTCATCCGCGAGGGCGAGGCGCCGCTCTCGCCGCAGGCCGAGCTCGCGCAACTGCCGCGGCTCGTCGACGGTGCACGGGCTCCGGGCCTCGAGCTCGAGCTCGACGACCGGCTCACCGAGCGCCCGGCTCGGGCGGTGCAGTTCGCCGCATATCGCATCGCGCAGGAGGCGCTCACCAACATAGTGCGACACGCCGAGGCGAGTCACGGCCTCGTGCGCGTCGAGCGCGACGGCGAAACGCTCGCGCTCACCGTCGACGACGACGGCCGCGGCCCGGCCGGCACGGCCGACACCGACCTGACCGAGGGCCGCGGCGTCCTGGGCATGCGCGAGCGCGCGGCGCTGCTCGGCGGCGAGGTCGAGATCTCCGAACGGCCTGGCGGAGGCACGCGGGTCGTCGCGCGGTTGCCGTGGAGCCACCTCTGATGGGCGTCGCGTGATCCGGGTCGCGCTCGCCGACGATCAGCACCTCGTGCGGGCCGGGTTCCGTGCGCTGCTCGACGCCGAACCCGACGTGACCGTCGCGGTCGAGGCGTCCGGCGGCGTCGAGCTGCTCGGGCGTCTGCGCGACGAGCCCGTCGACGTGGTGCTCATGGACATCCGGATGCCCGACGGCGACGGGCTGTGGGCGACCGAGCAGATCGCCGCGGACCCCGCCCTCGCCGGGATCGGGGTGGTCGTGGTCACGACGTTCGAGCTCGACGAGTACGTCGCACGCGCGGTGCGCGCCGGGGCGAGCGGATTCCTCGTCAAGGACACCGAGCCCGAGGACCTGGTCCGTGCCGTTCGCGCGGTCGCCGCGGGTGAGGGACTGCTGTCGCCCGGCGTCACGAGGCGTCTGCTCGACCGGCTCGCGACGGGGCTGCGCGAGGCGCCCGACACCCGCGCGCTCGACGTGCTCACCGAGCGCGAGCGGGAGGTGCTGCGGCTCGTGGGCCTCGGGCTCACGAACGAGGAGATCGCGCGCGAGCTCGTGCTGAGCCCGCTGACCGCGAAGACGCATGTCTCGCGCATCATGACGAAGCTCGGCGCACGCGACCGGGTGCGGCTCGTCGTGCTCGCGTACGAGACGGGGCTCGTGCAGCCCGGCTGGCAGTGAGCGCTCCGCGACGCACGGTCGGGGTGCTCCTCCAGGAGCATCCGAACTGTCTCCCGTAGGCGGATTCGCCGGCGTGCGCCGATCGCGAGGCTGTGATGCACCGGCCGGATCGGCCGGGTCGACGAACGAAGGATCCGCCATGCTCACCGAACTGACGACGTCAGCCACGCTCGCCTCCAGTCATGTCGCCGGCCCCTGGGCCGCCGGCTGGGGCTGGCTGTTCTTCCTGATCCCGCTGTTCTGGATCGCGGTGTTCGCACTGCTGTTCGCGTTCCTCGGGCGCCGTTGGCGCCGTGCGGCGTGGGCCGGCGACGGATCCTACGGTCCGCCGTGGGCGCGCGCGGGTGCCGTGAGCGCCGAGCAGACCCTCGCCGAGCGGTTCGCAAAGGGCGACATCGACGAGGTCGAGTACCGGGCCCGCCTCGAGGTGCTGCGTGCGAACCGTCCGAACGCCTGACTAGCGCGACAGCAGCAGCGCCTCGCCCTGCCCGCCGCCGCCGCACAGGGCCACGGCCGCGCGTCCGCTGCCGCGGCGTGCGAGCTCGAGCGCGGCGTGCAGGGCGAGACGCGCGCCCGAGGCGCCGATCGGGTGGCCGAGCGCGATGGCGCCGCCGTGGATGTTCACGCGATCGCGCGCGAGATCGAGGTCGCGCATCGACTGCAGCGAGACCGCGGCGAACGCCTCGTTGATCTCGACCAGGTCGAGATCGGCCGCCTGCCAGCCCTCGCGTCCGAGCGCTGCAGCGATCGCGTTCGACGGCTGCGAGTGCAGGGAGTTGTCGGGCCCGGCGACCTGACCGGATGCGCCGATCACGGCGAGCCATGGCAGGTTCCGTTCCTCGGCCCAGGCCCGGCTCGCGACGACGACCGCGGCGGCGCCGTCGGAGAGCGGCGAGGAGTTGCCCGCCGTGATCGTCCCGTCCGCGCTGAACGCCGGCCGGAGCTTCGCGAGCACCTCGACCGTGGAGTCGGGCCGGACGCCCTGATCGGCGTCGACCACGACCGGGTCGCCCTTGCGCTGCGGGATCTCGACGGCCACGATCTCGTCCGCGAACAGCCCCTCGGCCTGAGCCTCGCCCGCGCGCACGTGCGAGGCCGCGGCGATCTCGTCCTGCTCGGCGCGTTCGATGCCGTACCGGCCGTTGACGCGCTCGGTCGACGCGCCCATCGACTCGTGGTCGAACGCGTCGGTGAGGCCGTCGAGTGCGGCGTGGTCGACGAGCTCGACCGAGCCGTACGGCGTGCCGCGCCGGGAGCCGGGCAGCAGGTGCGGTGCGTTGGTCATCGACTCCTGCCCGCCCGCGACGACCACGTCGGCCTCGCCCAGCCGGATGAGTCGTGCCGCGTCGGTGATCGCGACGAGCCCGGAGAGGCAGACCTTGTTGACCGTCGTCGCGGGCACGCGCCACGGGATCCCGGCGGCGACGGCCGACTGCTTGGCCGGGTTCTGGCCGGCGCCCGCCTGCAGCACCTGCCCCATCAGCACGGCGTCGACGTCGTCGGGCGAGATCCCGGCCCGTTCGATGGCCGCGCGGATGGCGACGGCGCCGAGCTCGGCCGCGGTGCGCGCGGCGAGGTTGCCGCTGATGCGGGCGAACGGGGTGCGGGCACCGGCGATGATGACGGCTTCGGTGGGCATCGATCAGACTCCTTCGTCGGGGACGCGCCGGAGGCGCGCGTCTGCACGACCAGTCTACGGTTCAGTTAAGGCGGATTCACCGAGTTGTCCGAGCTGGATCCGCAGACGCGCCCGGCACTGTACGACGCCGCGCGCGGAAGCGCCAGTCCCTGCCGGCCCGCGGCCGTCGGTCGGACGATGAGTCACGTCGACGACGGGAGGCGATCATGGCCGAGACACGACACCACGAGGCATCCGCCGACCAAGGGGATCGGAAGGCGGGTGCGCCGGATCCGGACGATGCCAGGAAGCCGCAGAGCCCGCCTGAGCTGTCCAGACGCTCCTGGCTGTACGTCGCGCGGAAGAGCTTCAGGGAGTTCCTCGACGACCAGTGCACGGACTCCGCCGCGGCGCTCACCTACTTCGGCGTGCTCGCGCTGTTCCCCGGGCTGCTCGCGTTCGCCTCGCTGCTCGCCCTGGTCGGCCAGGGCGGACGCGCGATCGACGCGCTGCTCGGCATCGCCGAGCAGGTGGCGCCGGGCGAGGCCGTCGAGGTGATCCGCGAGCCGCTCGAGCAGTTCAGCGGGTCGCCGGCCGCGGGGCTCGGGTTCTTCACGGGCCTCATCATCGCCATCTGGTCGGCCTCCGGGTATGTCGGCGCGTTCAGCCGGGCGATGAACCGCATCTACGAGATCGAGGAGGGGCGGCCGTTCTGGAAGCTGCGCCCCGTGCAGCTGTTCGTGACCGTGATCGCGCTCATCCTGCTCGTGCTCGTCGCCGTGCTGCTCGTCGTCTCGGGCCCCGTGACGAGGGCCATCGGCGGGGCGCTCGGGCTCGGCGAGGCCTTCCAGATCGTGTGGGAGATCGCCAAGTGGCCCGTGCTCGCGATCGTGGTCATCCTCATCATCGCGATCCTCTACCACTCCACGCCGAACGCGAAGCAGCCCAAGTTCCGTTGGATCAGCGTGGGGGCGGTCATCGCGATCCTGCTCCTGGTCATCGCGTCAGCCGGCTTCGCGCTGTACGTCGCGAACTTCTCGAACTACGACCGCACCTACGGCTCGTTCGCCGGAGCCATCGTGTTCCTGCTGTGGCTCTGGATCGCGAACTGCGCGCTGCTGTTCGGCGCCGAGTTCGAGGCGGAGCTCGAACGGGGGCGCGAGCTGGAGGCCGGCATCGCCGCCGAGGAACGGATCCAGCTGCCGCCCCGGGACACCAGGAAGATCGACAAGGCCGCGAAGCAGGAGCAGAAGGACCTCGAGCTGGGCCGGCAGATCAGGGAGGCCCACGCCGGCGAGCACGAGGCCGAACGCGGAACCGACGGCGATCGCCCAGCGAGCCGGAAGTAGACTCGTGACGTGCCCGCAGTGAATCTCGGAATGCCCAAAGTCCCTGAGGTCTTGGCGCCGCGACGCAAGTCCCGCCAGATCAAGGTGGGCAAGGTGCTCGTGGGCGGCGACGCCCCGGTGAGCGTGCAGTCGATGACCACGACGCCCACCACGAACATCAACGCGACGCTGCAGCAGATCGCCGAGCTCACGGCGTCGGGGTGCGACATCGTGCGCGTCGCGGTGCCCAGCCGCGACGACGCCGAGGCGCTGCCGATCATCGCGAAGAAGAGCCAGATCCCGGTCATCGCCGACATCCACTTCCAGCCGAACTACGTGTTCCAGGCGATCGACGCCGGCTGCGCCGCCGTGCGCGTGAACCCCGGCAACATCCGCAAGTTCGACGACAAGGTCGGCGAGATCGCCGCCGCCGCGAAGGCCGCAGGTGTGAGCCTGCGCATCGGCGTCAACGCGGGCTCGCTCGACCCGCGCCTGCTGCAGAAGTACGGCAAGGCGACCCCGGAGGCGCTCGTCGAGTCGGCCGTCTGGGAGGCGAGCCTGTTCGAGGAGCACGACTTCCACGACTTCAAGATCTCGGTCAAGCACAACGACCCGATCGTCATGGTCAAGGCGTACCGGCTCCTCGCCGAGCGCGGCGACTGGCCGCTCCACCTCGGCGTGACCGAGGCCGGTCCCGAGTTCCAGGGCACCATCAAGAGCGCGACCGCGTTCGGCATCCTGCTCGGCGAGGGCATCGGCGACACCATCCGCGTCTCGCTCTCGGCGCCGCCCGCGCAGGAGGTGAAGGTCGGCCTGCAGATCCTGCAGTCGCTGAACCTCCGTGAGCGCAAGCTCGAGATCGTGTCGTGCCCGTCGTGCGGCCGAGCGCAGGTCGACGTCTACAAGCTCGCGAACGACGTCACCGACGGGCTCGAGGGCATGACCGTGCCGCTGCGCGTCGCCGTCATGGGCTGCGTCGTGAACGGTCCGGGCGAGGCACGCGAGGCCGATCTCGGCGTGGCGTCCGGCAACGGCAAGGGGCAGATCTTCGTCAAGGGCGAGGTCATCAAGACCGTGCCCGAGTCCGAGATCGTCGAGACCCTCATCGCCGAGGCGAACCGCATCGCCGACGAGATGGGCGTGGACGCGCCGGTCGGCAGCCCCCAGGTCCTCACCCCCTGATCGACACGTCGAAGGGAGCCGCCATGAGCGACGAGAAGTACGAGTATCCCGACGAGGCGGGCTATCCCGACGGCACGGGCACGCTCGACGAGGGCACCGGCCGCGAGGGCACCGGCCGCGAGGGGCTGGCGGGCGGCGACGACGCCGAGGCCGACGCCGCGGAGGCCGAGCTCGGCGAGTTCGCGATGCAGGACGAAGAGGACGTCGACGGCGTCTGAGCCCGGCGCCGGGCCCGAGGCATCCGTTCGCCCGTGATCGTGAGCGCCATAGAATCGTCTGGTGCCCACACGCCTGACGAACTTCTTCCTCCGCACGCTCCGCGAAGACCCCGCCGACGCCGAGGTGACGAGCCACAAGCTGCTCGTCCGCGCCGGGTACATCCGGCGCCAGGCGCCGGGCATCTTCGCGTGGCTGCCGCTCGGCCTCCGGGTGAAGGGCAAGATCGAGCGGATCATCCGTGAGGAGATGACCGCGGCGGGCGCGCACGAGGTGCACTTCCCGGCGCTGCTGCCGCGTGAGCCGTACGAGCTCACGAACCGGTGGACCGAGTACGGCGACGCCCTGTTCCGGCTGCAGGACCGCCGCGAGTCCGACTACCTGCTCGCGCCCACGCACGAGGAGGTCTTCACCCTGCTCGTGAAGGACCTGTACTCGTCGTACAAGGACCTGCCGCTCACGATCTACCAGATCCAGGACAAGTACCGCGACGAGGCACGGCCGCGCGCGGGTCTGCTGCGCGGGCGCGAGTTCACGATGAAGGACGCGTACTCGTTCGACGTCTCCGACGAGGGCCTCGACGCGTCGTACCAGGCGCAGCGCGACGCGTACGAGCGCATCTTCACGCGGCTCGGCCTCGACTACGTCATCGTCAAGGCCGACGCGGGAGCCATGGGCGGGTCGAAGTCCGAGGAGTTCCTGCACCCCACGCCCGTCGGCGAGGACACCTTCGTGCGCTCCGCGGGCGGATACGCCGCGAACGTCGAGGCGTTCACGACGGTCGCGCCCGATCCGATCCCGTTCGACGGCCTGCCCGAGGCGACCGTCCTGGACTCGCCGAACACGCCGACCATCGCGACGCTCGTCGACCTCGCGAACGCCGAGTACCCCCGGCCGGACGGCCGGGCCTGGACCGCGGCCGACACGCTCAAGAACGTCGTGCTCGCGCTCACCCACGTCGACGGCACACGCGAGCTCGTCGTCGTCGCGCTGCCGGGCGACCGCGACGTCGAGATGAAGCGCGTCGAGGTCGCCTTCGCGCCCGCAGAGGCCGAGCCGGCGACTGAGGCCGACTTCGCGGCCAACCCGGGCCTCGTGAAGGGGTACATCGGGCCGTGGTCGCCCGAGGGCCCCGTGCTCGGGGCCGAGTCGACCACGGGCATCCGCTACCTCGTCGACCCCCGGGTGGTCGACGGCACCGAGTGGATCACGGGCGCGAACCTCGACGAGAAGCACGTGTTCGGGCTGGTCGCGGGCCGCGACTTCGTCGCCGACGGCACCATCGAGGCCGCCGACGTGCGCGCGGGCGACCCCGCGCCCGACGGCTCGGGCCCGGTCGAGCTCGCGCGCGGCATGGAGATCGGGCACGTCTTCCAGCTCGGTCGCAAGTACGCCGAAGCCCTGGGCCTCAAGGTGCTCGACGAGAACGGCAAGCTCGCGACCGTGACCATGGGCTCGTACGGCATCGGCGTCACGCGCATCCTCGCGATCATCGCCGAGCTGCACAATGACGACAAGGGCCTCATCTGGCCGGCGTCGGTGGCCCCGTTCGACGTGCACGTGCTCGCGACCGGCAAGGACGCCGCGGTGTTCGACGTCGCCGAGGGGATCGTGGCCGACCTCGAGGCGGCCGGGCTCGACGTGCTCTACGACGACCGGCCGAAGCTCTCGCCCGGCGTGAAGTTCGCCGACGCCGAGCTCATCGGCGTGCCGAAGATCGTGATCGCCGGCCGCGGCGTCGCCGACGGCGTCGTCGAGATCTGGGACCGCGCGAGCGGCGACCGCACGCAGGTGGCCATCGGTGACGTGCGGTCGGCACTCCGCGGCTGATCGGCTACCGTAGACATCTGCCGCATGATCGACAGCGGCGTGAGAGCTGAATAAGGGAGGCCGGGGATGGATATCGACCTCAGCGTGCTGCGGATGATGGAGCGCGAGAAGGAGATCCCCTTCGACGAGTTGGTGCAGATCATCGAGCAGGCCATCCTCATGGCGTACCTCAAGCACACCAACCCCGGCCAGCACGGGCACGCCAACCCGAACGGCGCGCGTGCGCACCTCGACCGCAAGACAGGGCACGTGTCGGTCTACGTGCCCGAGCACGATGAAGACGGCGAGGTCATCGGCGAGGTCGAGGACAGCCCGAGCGACTTCGGCCGCATCGCGGCGTTCGCCGCCAAGCAGGTCATCAACCAGCGCCTCCGCGACCTCGCGGACGACGCGGTGCTCGGCGAGTTCCGCGGGCGCGAGGGCGACATCGTCGCGGGCGTCATCCAGCAGGGGCCGAACCCCAGGATGGTGCACATCGACCTCGGCACGGTCGAGGCGATCCTGCCGCCCGAGGAGCAGGTGCCCGGCGAGGAGTACCCGCACGGCCAGCGCATCCGCGTGTACGTGACGAGCGTCGCGAAGGGTCCGAAGGGGCCCTCGATCACGGTGTCGCGCACGCACCCGGCGCTCGTGCGCAAGCTGTTCGCGCTCGAGGTGCCCGAGATCGCGTCGGGCGTCGTGGAGATCGTCTCGCTCGCGCGCGAGGCGGGCCACCGCACGAAGATCGCGGTGCGTGCCAACCAGCCGGGCGTGAACGCCAAGGGTGCGTGCATCGGCGAGCTGGGCCAGCGCGTCAGGGCGGTGACCTCCGAGCTCGGCAGCGAGAAGATCGACATCGTCGACTGGAACGAAGACCTCGCGACGTTCGTCGCGTCGGCCCTGTCGCCCGCGAAGGTCACCAGCGCGTTCGTGATCGACGAGTCGATGAAGGCGGTCCGGGCGCTGGTCCCCGACTACCAGCTGTCCCTCGCGATCGGCAAGGAAGGGCAGAACGCCCGGCTCGCGGCCAAGCTCACGGGCGCGAAGATCGACATCCAGCCCGACTCGGTGCTCGACGAGGCGTGAGCCGTCGCGGCGCTCGGGAGCCCGGCTGTCCCGGAGTGCTCGCGCCAGAGGTGTAAGATGGAACCCGTCAGAACGTGCATCGGCTGTCGTGCGCGTGCCCCGCGATCCTCACTTCTGAGGGTCGTGCTCCGAGAATCCCAGGTCGTCACCGATGTGTCGGCCGTGCTTCCCGGGCGGGGTGCGTGGATGCATCCGACGCTCGAGTGCTTCCGGCTCGCCGAGCGGAGACGCGCCTTCGGGCGCGCACTCCGTGCGCAGGGCGAGCTGGATTTCCATGGAGTAGAGAACAGGCTGAACGGCTAATGGATTACTCATGAGCGGCTCGAAATGAGACCCGACTAACTACGGTCTGCCCCTGTCCGGGCGCAGGCCCGGAACAGGAGAGAAGTGGCTGCGAAACCACGCGTACACGAGATCGCGTCTGAGCTCGGGGTCGACAGCAAGGTCGCCCTCGAAAAGCTCAAGGAGATGGGCGAATACGTCAAGGGCCCGTCATCCTCGATCGAACCCCCCGTCGCCCGCCGGCTGAAGGCCGCGCTCGAGGCGTCAGGGGCGAAGACCCAGGCGGCACCCGCCGCCGACGGTGCGGCGAAGCCCGGCGCGAGCCGTCCCGCAGCGCCGAAGCCCGGCCCGAAGCCGGGACCCCAGGCCGCGGCGCCCGCCGATGACGCCGCACCGACGGCCGACGCACCGATGTCGGTCGCCGAACGCCAGGCCCAGGCCGAGAAGGCCCTGGCCGAGAAGGCCCAGGCCGAGAAGGCCCAGGCCGAGCAGGCGAAAGCCGAGCAGGCGCAGGCCTCCGACACGCAGGCCGGCCCCGACTCGGGCTCCGCGCCCACGTCGGACGCCGTGAAGCCCGCCGCGCCGAAGCCGGCCGGTGCCGCGCCGCGCCCCGGGCCCAAGCCCGGCGGCTCGCGCCCCGGCAACAACCCCTTCGCAAGCTCTCAGGGCATGGGCCAGCGTCCCGCGCAGCCGCGCCCGGGCAACAACCCGTTCGCGAGCTCGCAGGGCATGGGCCAGCGCCCGACGCCCGGCAACATCCCGCGGCCGCAGGCGCCCCGCCCCGGCGCTCCGCGTCCGGGCGCCCCGCGTCCCGGCGGCGCAGGTCGCCCCGGTGGCGGCGGTCCGCGTCCCGGAGCCCCGCGTCCCGGCGGGTTCCGTCCCGGTGCTCCGGGCGGCGCGGGCCGTCCGGGCGGTCCCGGCGGTGCCGGTGGCGGCTTCCAGCGTCCCGGCGGCGGCTTCGGCGGCCCGCGTCCCGCGGGTGGCGGCGGTCGTGGTCGTGGCCCCGGCGGCGGCACGGCCGGTGCGTTCGGTCGCGGTGGCGGCAAGAGCAAGTCGCGCAAGTCGAAGCGGACGAAGCGGGCAGAGTTCGAGATGCGGGAGGCTCCGTCGCTCGGCGGGGTGAGCGTGCCCCGCGGCGACGGCGAGACGGTCATTCGGCTGCGTCGCGGCTCCTCGATCTCGGACTTCGCAGACAAGATCGACGCCAACCCGGGCTCGCTCGTCACGGTGCTGTTCCACCTCGGTGAGATGGCGACCGCGACCGAGTCGCTCGACGAGGCCACGTTCGAGGTGCTGGGCGCCGAGCTGGGGTACAAGATCCAGGTCGTCTCGCCGGAGGACGAGGACCGCGAGCTGCTCGAGGGCTTCGACATCGACCTCGACCAGGAGCTCGAGGACGAGGGCGACGACGTGCTCGAGGCGCGTCCGCCGGTCGTGACCGTCATGGGTCACGTCGACCACGGTAAGACGCGACTGCTCGACGCGATCCGCAACGCGAACGTCGTCGCGGGCGAGGCCGGCGGCATCACCCAGCACATCGGTGCGTACCAGGTGCACACCGAGCACGACGGGCTGGACCGCGCGATCACCTTCATCGACACCCCGGGTCACGAGGCGTTCACCGCCATGCGTGCACGTGGTGCGCAGGTGACCGACATCGCGATCCTCGTGGTCGCGGCCGACGACGGCATCATGCCGCAGACGATCGAGGCGCTGAACCACGCGCAGTCGGCCAACGTGCCGATCGTGGTCGCGGTCAACAAGATCGATAAGCCCGACGCCAACCCGGCGAAGGTGCGTCAGCAGCTGACCGAGTTCGGCCTCGTGGCCGAGGAGTACGGCGGCGACGTGCTGTTCGTCGACGTCTCGGCCCGCGAGAACATCGGCATCCAGGAGCTGCTGGACGCCGTGCTGCTCACCGCGGACGCCGGGCTCGACCTGCGCGCGAACCCCGACAAGGCCGCGCGTGGTGTCGCGATCGAGGCGAAGCTCGACAAGGGCCGTGGCGCGGTCGCGACCGTGCTCATCCAGTCGGGCACGCTCAAGGTCGGCGACGCGATCGTCGCGGGCACGGCCTATGGGCGTGTGCGTGCGATGAGCGACGAGAACGGCGACCCGGTGAAGGCCGCGACGCCGTCGCGTCCGGTGCAGGTGCAGGGTCTGTCGAGCGTGCCGCGCGCGGGTGACACCTTCCTCGTCACCGAGGAAGACCGCACCGCGCGTCAGATCGCCGAGAAGCGCGAGGCCGCCGAGCGCAACGCGCAGCTGGCGAAGGCCCGCAAGCGCATCTCGCTCGAGGACTTCACGCGTGCGCTCGAAGAGGGCAAGGTCGAGGCGCTCAACCTCATCATCAAGGGCGACGTGTCGGGTGCCGTTGAGGCGCTCGAGGAGTCGCTCATGAAGATCGAGGTCGACGACTCGGTGCAGCTGCGCATCCTGCACCGTGGTGTGGGTGCCGTGACCGAGTCGGACATCGACCTGGCCACGATCGACAACGCGATCGTGATCGGCTTCAACGTCCGGCCCGATGTGAAGGCGCGCGAGCGTGCCGCCCGCGAGGGTGTCGACGTGCGCTTCTACAACGTCATCTACAACGCGATCGACGACATCGAGGCCTCGCTCAAGGGCATGCTCAAGCCCGAGTACGAAGAGGTCCAGTCGGGTGTCGCCGAGATCCGCGAGGTGTTCCGCTCCTCGAAGTTCGGCAACATCGCGGGTGTCATCGTGCGGTCGGGAACGATCACGCGGAACGCCAAGGCGCGCGTTATCCGCGACGGCGTCGTGGTCGGCGACAACCTCGCGATCGAGTCGCTTCGCCGGTTCAAGGACGACGTCACCGAGGTCCGGACGGACTTCGAGGCGGGTATCGGCCTCGGCAAGTACAACGACATCCAGGTCGGTGACGAGATCGAGACGATCGAGATGCGCGAGAAGCCTCGCGCGTAAGACACAGCACGGGGGTGGCGGTGATCCGCCGCCCCCGTTCTGCTCCCCGGAAGGAGTTCAAGCATGGCCGATCCGCAGCGGGCCAGGAAGATGGCCGACCGCATCAAGGAGATCGTCGCGCGCCGACTCGACAAAGGTCTGCGCGACCCGCGTCTGGGGTTCGTGACGATCACCGACGTGCGGGTGACCGGTGACCTGCAGCACGCCTCGGTGTTCTACACCGTGTACGGCACCGATGAGGAGCGCCGCGACTCGGCGCTTGCGCTGAAAGCGGCGACCGGGATGCTCCGCACCGAGGTGGGCCGCAACCTCACGTCGAGGCTCACGCCCTCGCTCGAGTTCATCGCGGACGCGATCCCCGAGAACGCCGAGCACATCGAGTCGCTGCTGCGCGAGGCGCGCACGCGCGACGCCGAGAGCGCGGATCTCGCGAAGTCGGCGCAGTACGCCGGCGACGCCGACCCGTACGTCAAGCCGCGCGACCTCGATGAGGATGACGCGGACGACGACGCACTCGACGACGAGGCATCCGATCTCTCAGACGACGCGGAGGCCGGCGGGCCTCGCTGATCGCCCCCTCCGTTGGTCGAGTGAGCTACGCGCCAGCGAGCGTATCGAGACCCGGCGTGGGGCTCTCGGGATCGGGTCACGGGGTCTCGATACGCGTGCTCGTTCCTCGCGCGCTACTCGACCGGCGAGGGGGTCACGTCTCGGGCAGGGTGTACGCGTCGTCGTCCACGACCGCGAGGCCGTCGGCGACCAGGCCGCGGATCGCGCGGTCGAGCTGTTCCACGTCAGCCCAGAGCGGCGTGAGCTCGGCGCGCGAGACCGCGCCGTGCGCGGCGCGGAGCTCGCGCATGACGAGGCCGCGCACCTGCCGGTCGCTGCCCTCGAACCTCGCCTGACGGCGCGGGCCGGGGCCGGATGCCTCGGGGTAGCCCGCGGCTCGCCAGGCGCACAGCTGCGCGACCGGGCACTCCTCGCACTTCGGGGCGCGTGCGGTGCAGACGGTCGCGCCGAGCTCCATCGCTCCGGCGTTGAACGCGTGTGCCGCGTCGCGGTCCTCGGGCAGCAGCGCCTCCATGGCCGCCAGGTCGCGCCCGGCCGACGGCGCGCCGGCCCGGGCCCGCCCCTCGACGGCTCTCGCGATCACGCGCCGCGTGTTCGTGTCGACGACGGGGTGGCGGTCGCCGAATGCGAACGCGGCGACCGCGCGCGCGGTGTATGGTCCGACGCCCTGCAGTGCGAGCAGGGCGTCGAGGTCGCGCGGCACCTGGCCGCCGTGCCGCTCGACGAGCTCGGTCGCGGCTCGGTGCATCCAGAGCGCCCGGCGCGGGTAGCCGAGCCGGTCCCACGCACGGACGGCCTCGGCCGGCGGCTCGGCCGCGAGGTCGGCGGGGGTGGGCCAGCGCGCCATCCAGGCCTCGAACCGCGGGAGCACGCGCGCGACCTGGGTCTGCTGCAGCATGAACTCGCTCACGAGCACCGCCCACGGCGAGAGGTCCGCGGCCCGCCAGGGGAGTGGCCTCGCCGCGCCCGCGAACCAGCGGACGACGGCGTCGGCGAAGCGCGCGGCGGATGGGGGAGGCATCCGTCTCAGCGTAGGCGACCGGCGCCGGCGCGGGCGTTCCGGCGTGCGAGTAGCGTGGACGCATGCGACTGGTGACGACGCCCCGGGTGGCGGTGCTGCGCGCGGTGGCGGACGGCATCATCCGCCGCTACGGCCGAGGGCGCATGATCGTCGCGGTCGCTGGGCCGGCCGGCGCCGACGCGGCCGCCCTCGCCGACGACCTGCGCGACGTGCTCGCCGAGCACGACCACGCGGTGTTCCGCGCGAGCGAGGCCGGCTTCCACCGTTCGCGCGAGGCCCAGGCCGCCTTCGGGCAGGACACACCCGAACGATACGTCCGCCACGGCATCGACGAGTCCGCGCTGCTGAGATCGCTCGTCGAGCCGTTCCGGCTCGGGGGCTCGACGGCGTTCGTGACGCGCGTGCTCGACCCGGCACGGGACGCCTGGGTCGAGCCCAGGTGGCTGACCGGTCCCGAGGACGCGATCCTCGTCATCGACGGCCGGTTCATGCTGCGCGAGCGGCTCGCCCGGCTGTGGGACTACCGGATCGCGATCGACGGCGAGCCCGCCGACCCGGCCGATGTGATCGCCTACGCCGAACAGGATCCGCGCGCCGTGGCCGACGTCGTGCTCGATCTCACGGACCCGGCGCGGCCCCGGCTCGGCTGACCGCCGCGTCACCCGCGTCGGTGCAGCGCGCTCAGCGTTCGAGCACCGCGAGCACGCGCTCGTCGGGCAGGAATCCGTCGCGCTCGACCTCGTGCACGAGCGCGACGAGCCTGCGGTTGATCGGGGCGTCCGTGCCGGCGAGCCCGGCCTCGCGGACGACGGCGCCGTTCAGGTGGTCGATCTCGGTCGGCTGGCCGCGCCGGACGCTCTGCTGCGTCGAACCGAGGTTGGGCACGCGTCCCATGCGCCTCGCCATCAGCCAGGGCAGCACCTGGCCGACCGCGAGCGGCACGCGTGCGAAGAGCCGAAGCCGGAGATCGCTGAGGCCCTGCAGCGAGCCGAACGTCGTGCCTCTGGCGAGGCCGACGCGGACGCATTCGCGCATCGAGGCCGTGACCACGCGCCGGAGGCGTGGATCGGCGATGACCTCCTGCACGCTGCGGCCGACGATGGTCGGCACCGCGTTCAGCATGTTGACGGTGAGCTTCGTCCACTGCGCGCCGCGGAAGCCCGGGATGGCGACGACGGGCACGGCCTCGGAGAGCACCGCGGCCACGCGGACGGCATCGGGCGCGACCGGGCCTTCGCCCGCACCGAGGTAGCTCGTCGCGGGCGCCGTCACGCGGACCACGCCGGGCTCGGTGTGGTTGGCGGCGATGATCGACAGCAGGCCGAGACACGAGGAGGACGGCAGGATCCTCGCGGCGGTGTCGACGCCGTCGAGGCCGTTCTGCACGACGACGACGGTCGCGCCGTCGATCAGGTCGCGGTTCGCGGTGATCGCGGCCTCGGCGTCGTGGGCCTTGGTGCACACGAGCACGAGCTCGGGGCGTCGTGTGAGCCGCTCGGCCACGGCGACCCCGGCGTGCGCGTCGCCGTACCCGCCGCTCAACCGGATGCCGTGCTCGCGGATGGCCTCGAGGCCGCGCCCGCGTGCCGTGACCTCGACGTCGTGCCCCGCGCGCGAGAGCAGCACGGCGAACATGCCGCCGAGCGCGCCCGCCCCGATGATCCCGATGCGCATCGTTTCAGCGTAGAGGAGCCCGGGGTATAGCCTTGATCGGTGATCAGCGGCATCCTCCTCGTCGACAAGCCGCAGGGGATCACCAGCCACGACGTCGTCAGCCGCGTGCGTCGGCTCGCGGGCACGCGCAAGGTCGGTCACGCGGGCACGCTCGACCCCATGGCGACCGGCCTGCTGATACTCGGCGTCAACGACGCCACGAGGCTGCTGCACTACCTCGTCGGGCTCGACAAGGCGTACACGGCGACGATCCGCCTCGGCTGGGGCACGACGACCGATGACGCCGAAGGCGAGGCGCTCGAGCACGCCTCGGCGGAGGCGGTCGCGGCCCTCGGCGAAGACCGGATCGCGGCCGGCCTGCGATCGCTCACGGGCGAGCTCGAGCAGGTGCCGAGCTCGGTGAGCGCGATCAAGGTCGACGGCAAGCGCGCCTACGCCCGCGTGCGCGGCGGCGAGACGGTCGAGCTCGCCGCACGGCCGGTGCGCGTGGCCGAGTTCGAGCTGGTCGCGCTCCGCCGCGGCACCGAATGGGTCGACCTCGACGTCAGGGTCGAGGTCTCCTCTGGCACGTACGTGCGCGCGCTCGCGCGCGACCTGGGCGCGGCGCTCGGCGTCGGCGGCCACCTGACGGCGCTCCGGCGCACGCGCGTGGGCGGGTTCACGGTCACGGATGCCTCGCCGCTCGAGCACCTCGACGTCGGCGCCGCGATCGTGCCCGCGGCCATCGCGGCACGGTCGGCGTTGCCGGTCGTCGAGCTCGATCCGGCTGCGGCGGTCGACCTCGGGCACGGCAAGCGCATCGCTGCGCCGACCGACGCCCCGGCTGATGCGCCGCTCGCCGCGATCGCGGACGACCGGCTGGTCGCCGTCGTCGAGCGTCGTGGAGACCGGCTCCGCGTCCTCACCGGGTTCCCGGCGGGAGGGGCCGCATGATCGAGTGGTTCACGTGGGTGCAGGTCGGGGTCGCCGTGATCGCCGGGGTGCTGTGCCTCGTGCTCGGCTTCGCCGGGCGTGTGCCGAGCGACGTGTCGATCGGCGCGCTGGCCCTCGTCGAGGCGCTCCTGATCGTCCAGGCCGTCGTCGCGATCGCGGCGCCCGCGTTCGGCAACGAGCCGACCGGCAGCGTGCTCGAGTTCGTCGTGTATCTCGTGGGCGCGCTCCTGATCCCGCCCGCAGCCGGCTTCTGGGCGTTGCTCGAACGCAACCGCTGGTCCACGGTGGTGCTCGGCGTCGCGGCCCTCGCGGTCGCGGTCATGGTCTACCGGATGCTGCAGATCTGGACGGTGCAGCTCGCGTGACGCGCGAGCTCGCCAGGTCCCAGTCGATGAGAGACCGGCCCCTGTTGATGAGAGACCGGCCGCTGTTGATGAGAGAATCGAACGTCATGACCTCCGCCCGCCCGACCGCCGCGACCGAGTCCCGCCGACCCCGCCGAGTGAGCGGCATCGGCCGCGTGCTGATCGCCGTGTACGGCGTGCTCGCCATAGCGGCCGTCGGGCGTTCGCTCGTGCAGATCGTCGAGAAGTTCGACGAGGCGCCCCTCGCGTACGCATTGTCGGCGCTCGCGGCGGTCGTGTACGTCATCGCGACCGTCGCGCTCATCGTCCCCGGCCGCGCGTGGTACCGGGTCGCCTGGGCGACCATCGTCTTCGAGTTCACGGGCGTGGTCGTCATCGGCACCATGAGCGTCGTCCTGCCCGAGCTGTTCCCGCACGACACCGTCTGGTCGTGGTACGGGCGGGGGTACCTGTTCATCCCGCTCGTGCTTCCCGTGCTCGGCATGTGGTGGCTCGCGAAGCACCGCCCCGCGGGGGCCGGCCGGTGAGGACGTTCGAGGGGCTGGCTTCGGTGCCGGCGGGGTTCGGGCCGTCGGCCGTCACGATCGGCAAGTTCGACGGTGTGCATCAGGGGCATCGTGCGGTGATCACCGAGCTGCGGGAGGTCGCCGAGGCCCGAGACCTCCGTTCGGTCGTCGTGACCTTCGACCGGAACCCGCTGGCGCTGCTCGCACCCGAGAAGAACCCCGATGAGCTCGTGAGCGTCCGGCAGAAGCTCGGCCTGCTCGCGACGACGGGCCTCGACGCGGCGCTGGTCCTGCCGTTCGACCGGGCGCTCGCGAGCCTCGCACCCGAGACGTTCGTGCAGCGGGTCCTCGTCGACGCGCTCGACGCACGTGCGGTCCTCGTGGGCTCCGACTTCCGGTTCGGCGCGCGCGGGGCCGGCGACGTCGCACTGCTCGAGCGGCTCGGCCGTGAGCTCGGGTTCTCGGTCGAGATCATCGACGACGTGCGACCCGAGGGCGAGCGCCGGGCGTCGTCGACCTGGATCCGCGAGCTGCTCGCCGAGGGCGACGTCGAGCATGCCGCGCTGCTGCTCGGCCACGCGCCGACGGTCTCGGGCATCGTGGTGCACGGCGCCGCGCGCGGTCGGGAGCTCGGCTACCCGACGGCGAACCTGTCGCCCGACTCGGAAGGGCTGATCCCCGCCGACGGCGTGTACGCCGGCTGGCTCACCGACGCCGGCACCCGGTATCCGGCTGCGATCTCGGTCGGCAACAACCCCACGTTCGAGGGCGTGCCGCGCAAGCAGGTCGAGGCGTATGTGCTCGACCGCGAGCTCGACCTCTACGACCGCATGGTCGAGGTCGAGTTCGTGCACCGTATCCGCGGCATGGTCGCGTTCGAGACGATCGAGGCACTGATCGAGCGCATCCAGGTCGACGTCGACCTCGCGCGGAGCCTGCTCGAGTGAGCCGCCCCGCCGAGCGCGTCGACCACGGCGGTGCGCCCGCCCCGCTCTGGGCCGGGCGGACCCTTGCGCTCATCGGCATCGTGCTGGTGGCCTTCAACCTGCGGTCGGCGGTCGCCTCGCTCTCGCCGATCCTCGCCGAGCTGGAGGCCGAGATCGAGCTCGGCGTGATCGCCATCGGCGTGCTCGGCATGCTGCCGCCGCTCTGCTACGCGGTGTTCGGCATCGTCACGCCGTCGGTCGCGAAGCGGTTCGGGCTCGAGGTGACGCTCGTGGCCGCGCTCGCGGCGCTCACGGTCGGCCTCGCGGGGCGAGGGCTCGCGCCCGACGCGCTCTGGCTCGTGCTCGCGAGCGCGCTGACGTTCGCTGCGATCGGCGTGGGCAACGTGCTGTTGCCGCCGCTCGTGAAGCGGTACTTCCCGGATCGGGTCGGGCTCATGACGACGGTCTATGCGACGGCCATGGCGGTGAGCACATTCGTGCCGCCGTTGGTCGCGGTTCCGGTCGCGACGGCCACGCACTGGCGCATCTCGCTCGGCGAGTGGGCCGTGTTCGCGGCGCTCAGCCTGATCCCGTGGATCGTGGTGCTCGTACGGCCGGCACGCGGCCGCACGGCCGGCGTGCCGCGGGAGGCGGTGCCGTCCGAGCTCGGCCGGCTCGCGCGGTCGCGGCTCGCGTGGGCGCTCACGACGATCTTCACCGTCTCGGGGTTCAACGTGTACGCCCTCTTCGCCTGGCTTCCGGCGATGCTGCACGACCTCGCCGGGACGAGCCATGCCGAGAGCGGCGCGCTGCTGTCCTGGTACGCGGCGATGGGGCTGCCCGCGAGCATCCTCGTGCCGCTCGTCGCCGCGAGGTTCGGCCGCATCAGGCCGGTGGTCTACGTCTCGGTCGTGACGCTCATCGTGGGCTACGGCGGACTCCTGCTCGCCCCGGCGACGGCGACGTGGCTCTGGGTCGCGCTCGCGGGGATCGGGCCGCTGCTCTTCCCGCTCTCCCTCGTGCTCATCAACCTGCGCACGCGTACGCCCGCCGGCTCGGTCGCGCTCAGCGGGTTCGTCCAGTCGGTCGGGTACCTGCTGGTCGCCGCCGGCCCGTTGCTGATCGGCGGGCTGCACGAGTGGACGGGTGGCTGGACCTGGCCGATCCTGATCCTCGCCGCGACCGCGGTGCCGGCCGCGATCGGCGGTCTCATCGTCGCGCGCCCGCGAATGCTCGAGGACGAGCTCGCCGAGCAGCGCGCGCATTCCCGCCGAGAGCGGTAGCGCCCGGGTCAGCCGGTCGGCTGCGGACGGTGCACGAGCGCGCCCGCGCCGATCAGCGGGCCCTCGTCGGAGAGGCCCGACGGCTCGATGCGGGTGCGCTGCACGAAGTCGAATGCGGTCCGCTCCGCGAGTGCGGCGCGCGCGTGGTCGAACAGCGCGGGGGAGACGCGCGAGAAGCCGCCGCCGATCGCGACGAGGTCGAGGTCGACGAGGTTCGTCGCCGAGGCGATGGCCTGGCCGATCGCGGTGCCCGAGCGCTCGACCGCGGCGACCGCGATCGGATCGCCCGCGGCGTGGGCGGCGGCGAGGTCTTCGCCGGTCTCGCCCGTGAATCCCTGACGGCGTGCCCACGCCACGGTGCGCGGGCCGGACGCGATCGCCTCGAGGCATCCGCGCCCGCCGCACGCGCAGGGGTCGTCGAACCCCGCGACCTCGACGTGACCGATGTGCCCGCCGTTGCCCGAGGGGCTCGGTGCAGCGGCGCCGCCGAGCAGCAGACCGCCGCCGACGCCGGTCGAGACCACCATGCCGAGCAGGTTGCGGCTGCCGCGTCCGACGCCCACCCAGGCCTCGGCGAGCACGATGCACAGGCCGTCGATGCGCAGGTCGACCGGGATGCCCGGGACCAGCCGGGCGACGTCGTCCGCGAGCGGGTGCCCGCGCCAGGCGGGCACGTTGAGCGGCGAGACGCTGCGGGTGACCAGGTCGACCGGACCGGCCGAGCCGATGCCGGCGCCGATGAGCTCGGCGTCGGCGGGCAGGGCGTCGCGCGCGGCCTCGACCACGTCGGCGACGGCGCGCTGCAGCTCGGCGGAGGCGGCTTGGGGGCCGGTGGGCCGACGGTGGCGGCTGCCGGGCAGGAGCGTGCCGCGGTCGTCGACGAGCGCGGCCTCGACCTTGGTTCCGCCGAAGTCGACGGCGAGTGCGATGGAGCGGGGCATGCGCTCAAGCCTAGGGTCTGTCGGGCCCGCACTCCGTGCGCGCGCGATCCGGCCGGACTGCTCATGTGAGCACGAATGGCTGCGAGTGTTGCTGATCGTCGTGCGGCTGCCTACGCTGGAATGCGGGATGGGAGGCGCATGGACGAGATCGACGAGCTGCTCTCGATTCGGGCTGCCGAGCTCTACTACGAAGAGAACAAGACCCAGGACGAGATCGGGCAGGCGCTGCGGCTGACCCGCTGGAAGGTGGGCCGTCTGCTCGCGCAGGCCAAGCAGCGCGGGTTCATCCGCATCGAGATCCTGCATCCCCGCGCGCGCCGGCTGCCCATCGAGCGCCGGCTCCGCGACGAACGCGGGCTCACCGAGGCGGTGGTCGTCTCATCGGCCGGCGTCTCATCACCCGAAGAGCTGCAGGCGAGGACGGCACAGGCCGCCGCCGACTATCTCACCGCGCTCCGGCCGATCCCGCGCACGCTCGGCGTCAGCTGGGGCCGCACGCTGTTCGAGATCTCGCAGCACCTGCGGAACGGCTGGGCGACCGGGGTCGGCGTCGTGCAGATCAACGGCGGCGTGAGCCTGAACCGCAGGCCGGGCACGGCGGCCGCGACGGCCGTCGGCATCGCCCAGAAGGGCGGCGGCAGCGCGACGCTCCTGCCGAGCCCGGCGATCCTCGAGCACGTCGCCACGAAGGAGGCGATCGAGTCCGACCGGGTCGTCGCCGGCGTCATCGAGCTCGCCCGTTCGGCCGACGCCTACCTCTTCAGCGCGGGCGCGGCCGACCACAGCTCGGTGCACGTCGAGAGCGGCTACCTCTCGGCCGCCGACGTCGACCTGCTCGTGCAGAAGGGCGCCGTGGGCGACGTCGTGGGCCGGTACATCGACTCCGACGGCAACATCGTCGATCCGGCGCTCGACGCCCGCACCGTGGGGCTCACGCTCGGCGAGCTGCGTGCCGCACCGCTCGCGATCGCGGTCATCGCGGGCCAGAGCAAGCATCCCGTCGCCGACGCGGTCGTGCGCAGCGGGCTGTGCTCGGTGCTCGTGACCGACGAGGCCACCGCGCTGCACCTCCTCGACGGCTGACCGCCGCGTTCGAGCGATCCCATCACCATCTGCAGGACCACAGAATCGGCAGGAACACATGACCGGCACCTCACTCGTCACGGCCCGTGAGCGCACGCTCGCGGTGCTCGGCGGCGAACCCGACGACGCGACGCTCCGTCGCTATCTGCACGGCATCGCGGGTGTCGACGCGGTCGGCCTCGAGCAGCGCGCGGCCGCGCTCGGCACACGGTCGATCAAGACCTCGTCGAAGGCGTGGGCGCTCGACCGCATCATCTCGCTCATCGATCTCACGACGCTCGAGGGGGCGGACACGCCGGGCAAGGTGCGTTCCCTGGTCGGCAAGGCGGTCACCCCCGATCCGGCGGATGCCTCGACGCCCCGCGTCGCGGCCGTGTGCGTCTACGGCGACCTCGTCGGCACCGCGGTCGAGGCGCTCGGCGGCGCGCACGGCGATCCCGACGACGGCGGGATCGCGGTCGCGGCCGTCGCGACCGCATTCCCTTCGGGGCGCGCCTCGCTCGACATCAAGCTGGCCGACACGGCCGAGGCCGTCGCCGCGGGCGCCGACGAGATCGACATGGTCATCGACCGCGGGGCGTTCCTCGCCGGGCGGTACGCCCTGGTGTTCGATCAGATCGCCGCGGTGAAGGAGGCGTGCCGGCGGCCCGACGGCACGAGTGCGAGCCTCAAGGTCATCCTCGAGACGGGTGAGCTCGTGACGTACGACAACGTGCGCCGCGCGTCGTGGCTCTCGATCCTCGCGGGCGGCGACTTCATCAAGACCTCGACCGGCAAGGTGCCGTCGGCAGCGACGCTCCCGGTGACGCTGCTCATGCTCGAGGTCGTCCGCGACTGGCACCGGGCGACCGGGCAGCGCATCGGCGTCAAGCCCGCCGGGGGCATCCGCACCTCCAAGGACGCGATCAAGTACCTCGTGACCGTCGCCGAGACCGCCGGCGAGGAGTGGCTGCAGCCGCATCTGTTCCGCTTCGGCGCGTCGAGCCTGCTGAACGACGTGCTGCTGCAGCGGCAGAAGATCCGCACCGGGCACTACTCGGGCGCCGACTACGTGACGATCGACTGACCCGAGAAGAAGGCGAACCTCATGAGCTTCCTCGAATACGCGCCCGCGCCCGAGTCGCGCGGCATCCTGTCGCTCCGCGACCAGTACGGGCTCTTCATCGACGGCGAGTTCGTCGACGGCCGGGGCACCCCGTTCCAGACCATCTCGCCCGCCGACGAAGCCCGGATCGCGACCGTCGCCAACGCGAACGCCGCAGACGTCGACGACGCGGTCGCGGCGGCGCGCCGCGCGTACGACGGCGTGTGGTCGCGCATGTCGGGGCGGGACCGCGGCAAGTACCTGTTCCGCATCGCGCGGCTCGTCCAGGAGCGGGCCCGCGAGCTCGCCGTCGCCGAGTCGCTCGACAACGGCAAGCCGATCAAGGAGTCGCGCGACGTCGACGTCCCGCTCGTCGCGGCCTGGTTCTTCTACTACGCGGGCTGGGCCGACAAGCTCGACTACGCGGGGCTCGGGCAGAGCCCGCGCGCGCTCGGTGTCGCCGCGCAGGTCATCCCGTGGAACTTCCCGCTGCTCATGCTCGCGTGGAAGATCGCGCCGGCGCTGGCCGCGGGCAACACCGTCGTGCTGAAGCCCGCCGAGACGACGCCGCTCAGCGCGCTCATCTTCGCCGAGATCGTGCAGCAGGCCGACCTGCCGCCCGGCGTCGTGAACATCATCACGGGTGCCGGGGACACCGGCGCCGCGCTCGTCGCCCACGACGGCGTCGACAAGGTCGCGTTCACGGGCTCGACCGCCGTCGGCCGGCAGATCGCGAAGACGGTCGCGGGGTCCTCGAAGAAGCTCACGCTCGAGCTCGGCGGCAAGGCCGCGAACATCGTGTTCGACGACGCACCCATCGATCAGGCGATCGAGGGCATCGTGAACGGCATCTTCTTCAACCAGGGTCACGTGTGCTGCGCAGGGTCGCGCCTGCTCGTGCAGGAGTCGATCCACGACGAGGTCGTCGACCGGCTGAAGGCGCGCCTGTCGACCCTGCGACTCGGCGACCCGCTCGACAAGAACACCGACATCGGCGCGATCAACTCGCGCGAGCAGCTCGACCGCATCCGTGAGCTGTCCGACGCGGGCGTCGCCGAGGGCGCCGAGCGGTGGAGTGCGCCGTGCGAGATCCCGGCGAACGGCTTCTGGTACGCGCCGACCGTGTTCACGAACGTGCAGACCAGTCACCGCATCGCCCGGGAGGAGATCTTCGGCCCGGTGCTGTCCGTGCTGAGCTTCCGCACCCCGCAGGAGGCGATCGCGAAGGCGAACAACACGCCGTACGGTCTCTCGGCCGGCATCTGGACCGACAAGGGCAGCCGCATCCTCGCGGTCGCGGACGGCCTCAAGGCGGGCGTCGTGTGGGCCAACACCTTCAACCGGTTCGACCCGTCGAGCCCGTTCGGCGGCTACAAGGAGTCGGGCTACGGGCGCGAGGGCGGCCGGCACGGGCTCGGCGCGTATCTCGCTCCGGCCGGTCTCGGCCGGGGCGCGGCGGGCTCGGCCGCGGCGATCGCCGCGGAGGTCGCGGGCGGCACGATCGAGCCGGCAGGGGAGTCCGCACCGGCACCGGTCGAGGCATCCGCTCAGCCCGAGGCATCCGCCCAGCCCGAGGCATCCGCCCAGCCCAAGCGACGCCGAACCGCCAAGCCCGCGAAGAAGGGATCAGCCAAGTGAGCCGCCTGTCCGTGCCGAAGACGTACAAGCTCTTCATCGGCGGCGCCTTCCCGCGCAGCGAGTCGGGCCGCACCTCCGAGGTCCGCGCGGCCGACGGCGCGTTCCTCGCCAATGCCGCGAAGGCGTCGCGCAAGGACGCCCGCGACGCGATCGTCGCCGCGCGCGGCGCGGTCTCCGGCTGGGCGGGCGCGACCGCGTACAACCGCGGCCAGGTGCTCTACCGCATCGCGGAGCTGCTCGAGGGCCGGCGGGCGCAGTTCGTCGCCGAGATCGAGGAGGCCGAGGGCGCGAGCCGAGAGACCGCGACGGCGCAGGTCGACGAGGCCATCGACCGCTGGGTCTGGTACGCGGGGTGGGCCGACAAGTTCGCACAGGTGACGGGCAACGCCAATCCGGTCGCCGGTCCGTACTTCAACATCTCGGTGCCCGAGCCGACGGGTGTGGTCGCGATCGTCGCGCCGCAGGACTCGTCGCTCGTCGGGCTGGTGTCGGCGATCGCGCCGGCCCTGGTCGCGGGCAACGCCGTGGTCGTGGTCGCGAGCGAGCGCTTCCCGCTGTCGGCGATCAGCCTCGCCGAGGTCATCGCGACGAGCGACGTGCCGAAGGGCGTCGTGAACGTGCTGACCGGCTCGCCCGCCGAGATCGCGCCGTGGCTCGCATCGCACGCCGACGTGAACGCGCTCGACCTCGTCGGCGCCGGGGAGCTCGACTGGGTCGATCTCGAGATCGCCGCCGCCGACACGCTCAAGCGCGTGCTGCGGCCCGAGGCGGGTCCGGATGCCGCGGCGCCGGCGCTCGACCGGATCGCCGCGTTCACCGAGACCAAGACGGTCTGGCACACCAAGAGCCTGCGCTGAGGATGTCTCGCGGCGGAGGGTGAGCCTCCGCTGAGGGCTTCTCGCACACGAGGGGAGGCCGCATGCGCGTGCTCGTGACCGGCGCGACCGGCTACATCGGCGGGCGGCTCGTCCCGCGGCTCGTCGAGGCGGGGCACGACGTCCGTGTGCTCGTCCGACGGCCCGAGCGGGTGCGCGAGGTCCCGTGGGCCGGCCAGGTCGAAGTCGTCGAGGGTGACCTGCTCGACGGGCCCGCGGTCGAGCGGGCCGTCGAGGGCGTCGACGCGGTGTACTACCTCGTGCACGGCATGGCCGCGGGCGGCGACTTCGAGGAGGTCGAGCGCACCGCCGCGAGGCACGTGGCCGACGCTTCGGCCGCCGCGGGCGTGCGGCGCATCGTGTACCTCGGTGGCCTGCACCCCGACGACTCGGAGCTCTCGCGCCACCTGCGGTCGCGCGTCGAGGTCGGTCGCGTCCTGCTCGCATCCGGGGTGCCGACGATCGTGCTGCAGGCGGGCGTCGTGATCGGCTCGGGGTCGACGTCGTTCGAGATGATCAGGCACCTCACCGAGGTGCTGCCGTACATGCCGGCGCCGCGCTGGGTGCGGTCGTCGATCCAGCCGATCGCGATCCGCGACGTGCTGCACTACCTGGTCGCCGCGCTCGACGTCCCCCGCGAGGTGAACCGGGCGTTCGACATCGGCGGGCCCGACGTGTACCGCTACGGCCAGCTCATGAACGGCTACGCGGTCGAGGCCGGGCTCCCGCAGCGACCGATCGCGGCGTTGCCGGTGCTCACGCCGTGGCTGGCGGCGCAGTGGGTGAACCTCGTGACGCCGATCCCGAGACGACTCGCGATCCCGATCATCGAGTCGCTGCAGTTCGACTGCGTCGTGCGCGAGCACGACATCGACGGGGTGATCCCGCCGCCCGCCGAGGGCCTCGTGCCCTACCGGCGAGCGGTCCGGCTCGCGCTCGCGCGCGAGCGCGCCGGCGAGGTCGAGACGAGCTGGCGGAATGCTGGGGTGCCCGGTGCGCCGAGCGACCCGTTGCCGAGCGACCCCGAATGGGCCGGGTACCCCGTGTTCGTCGACGAGCGCGAGCGGGTCAGCTCGGCGGGGCCGGATGCGCTCTGGACCGTCATCGAGGGGGTCGGCGGTTCGCGTGGATGGTACTCGTTCCCGCTGGCCTGGGCGGTGCGCGGCTGGATGGACAAGCTCGCGGGGGGAGTCGGCCTCGCGCGCGGACGCCGGGACCCCGATCGCCTGCACGAGGGCGACGCGCTGGACTTCTGGCGCGTCGAGCGTCTCGAGCGCGGCGCGCTGTTGCGGCTCAGGGCCGAGATGCGGGTTCCGGGCCGTGCGTGGCTCGAGTTGCGCGCGGAACCCGCTGGCGCCGGCTCGCGGTATCTGCAGCGCGCGGTCTTCTTCCCGAAGGGGCTCGCCGGGCGCCTGTACTGGTGGGCGATCTTCCCCTTCCACGGGGTGATCTTCGCGGGGATGGCGAATCGGATCACGGCGGAGGCCGAGGGTGCGGCGTCGGCGCACCGGAGGTAACGATCAGGTAACGGTGTGTGCTAGCGTGACGGCACCCGGCGGGCAACGGTGCACGGCGGGTGGGAAGGCCCGGTTCCTGTGTCCCGTCACCGCGCGAGTGTCATCCTCCGCCGCGCCGCGCTCGTCGCGGGCGCGGCAGTGCTCACCGGTGCCCTGATCGCCGCGCAGGTGCCGCCGCGCGTGCACGCGGGCGACCTGTTCGGCGCGATGCGGGCGCCCGGCGAGGCCGCGTTCACCGTCGGTCATCGCGGCGACCGTGCCTCGGCACCCGAGAACACCATGCGATCGCTCGAGCTCGCGATGGACGAGCTCGCCTACGTCGAGACGGATGTGCGGCTCACCCGCGACGGCGTGCCCGTGCTGTTCCACGACGTGACGCTCGAACGCATCGCGGGCGTCGGCGGCCGCATCGAAGACCTCACGCTCGACGAGGCACGGCGCCTCGACGTCGGCGCATGGTACGCGGACGAGTTCGCGGGTGCCACGGTGCCGACGCTCGACGAGTTCCTGACCGCGCTCGCCGAGCGGCCCGAGGCCCGGGCGCTGGTCGAGCTCAAGGCCGGCTGGAGCATCGCGGGCGTCCGCACCGTCGCCGGGCTCATCGACCGGCACAATCTGCGCACGCGCGTGGTCCTGCAGAGCTTCAGCATCGAGACGCTGCTCGCGATCCGGTCGGCCTCGCCGAGCACGCCACGCATCATGCTCACGCGCGAGCTGCCCGCCGACCCCCGCGCGCTCGCCGACCAGCTCGGCGTGATCGGGTTCGGCGCGCCCATCGGCGCGGTGCGGCGCGAGCCCGAAGCCGTCGCGCGGGCCCATGACGCCGGGCTCGCGGTGCTCTGCTACACACTGAACTCCGACACCGACTGGGCCGAGGTGCGCCGGCTCGGGGTCGACGGCATCATCACCGATCAGCCGAGCGATCTCGACGCGTGGCTCGCCGTCACCGCACCGGGCACCTGAGGTTCAGCTCCGATTGTTCGACAGCTCGAAGAGCCGCACGAGCTCGGCGACCGCGGCCTCGCGCTCATCGCCGCCCGCCTCGTACTGATGCGAGACATGCGTGCGCAGGTGGTTCTCGACGAGCAGCTTGTTGAGCGAGGCGAGCGATTTCTGCACCGCGAGCGAGAGCGTGATGATGTCGACGCAGTAGTCCTCGTTCTCGATCATCTTCTCGATGCCGCGCAACTGGCCCTCGATGATCTTCGTGCGGTGCAGCGCGCGCTTCTTGATGTCCTCGATCACGATCAGCAAGGCTACTCTTCCGCGCCTCGATAGCGTTGAGGTATGCCGCTCCCGCGATCCGTCCGTCCCGTCGCCGCAGTGCTCGCCGCACTGCTCGCCGCTGCGGCGGCGGTGCTCGCCCCGGCCGCGGCGGTCGCGGCGGTCGCTGCCCCGGCCCGGGCGGCCGCGGTCGCGCCGGCCGCGTCGGTCGTCTCGGCGGATCCCTCGGCCTTCAGCTTCCTGTCCTTCGACGCGGTGTACGAGTTGTCGGCCGACGAAGACGGCCACTCGGTGCTGCACACGACCGAGACGCTCGTGGCGGTGTTCCCCGAGACCGATCAGAACCGGGGCATCCGGCGCGCGCTCCCGCTCGACTACGACGGGCACCCCACCGATCTCAGCCTGCGCTCGGTGACCGATCTCTCCGGCGAGGCGCTGGCCTACGAGACCGAGGAGGACGACGGATTCCTCGTGGTCACCATCGCGGACGACGAGTACGTGCACGGCGAACAGGGCTACGTGATCTCCTACGAGCAGCGGAACGTCACGCACGCGCCCGACGACGCCGACATCGACGAGTTCGCCTGGGACGTGAACGGCGTCGGATGGGACCAGCCGTTCATGCTCGTCTCGGCCGAGGTGCGCATCGACCCGGCGCTCGCGCCGGCGTTCACGGGCGACGCGGCCTGTTACCGCGGACCGGAGGGCTCGACCGAGGACTGCGGCGTGCTCCGGATCCAGCCGTCGCCGCTCGCGATCAGCGCGATCACCACCGACCTCGCTCCCCGGGAGAACCTCACCGTGGCGGTGGCGTTCGAGCCCGGCACGTTCACGCCACGCGACGACCGGTTCCTGTCGTCGCCCGCGGCGGTCATCGGCGCGATCGGCGCACTGCTCGCGGTCGCGGCGGCGATCGCCGCGATCGTGCTCCGGATGACGCGCTGGCGCGCCCACCCCGGCCGAGGGGTGATCATCGCGGAGTACGCGCCACCGCGCGACGTCACGGTGCTGGAGGCGGCCGAGCTCACGGGCCACGCCGATCGGGGCGTCGCGGCGACGCTGCTCGCGCTCGCGGTGGACGGCGACCTGCGCATCGTCGAGACCTCGGCGAAGAAGGGCTCGCCGAAGTTCGCGGTCGAGGCATCAGCAGGCGGCGCACCCGGTGCCGACGCCGACGGCGCCGAGCTCGTGGGCCTGCTCTTCCCTGACGGCGCTCAGGGGGAGCGACGCGACCTCGCCGCACGCGACGCCAAGCTCGCGCGGAAGCTGTACGGGTTGCGCTCCACGGTCGCGAAGCGCGTCGTCGCCAAGGGCTGGCGCACCACGCCCGATCCTGCGCTGCGGCTCGTGCTCGCGCTCGTCGCGGTCGCCGGCGGGCTGACCGCGCTCGTCGGCGGCATCCTCGCGCTCAGCGCCGCGATGGGTGGGTTCTGGCCGCTCGTGGCGCTCATCGCGGGGCTCGCGGGCGCGATGGTCGCGATCGGCGCGGTCGCGGTGGTGCGCCCGCTCACCGAGACGGGCCGTGCGCTCCGCGACCACCTCGAGGGCCTGCGCGAGTACATCGGGCTCGCCGAGGCCGACCGGCTGCGGATGCTGCAGAGCCCGAGCGGGGCGCTCAGGAGCGATGCCGACGTGCTGCGACTCACCGAGCGGCTGCTGCCGTACGCGGTGCTCTTCGGCCTCGAACGCGAGTGGTCGGACGTGCTCGCGGCGCTGTACGACGCGCGCGGCGAGACGCCCGCGTGGTACGCGGGAACCGACGGGTTCAGTGCCGTCGCGTTCGCGAGCGGCGTGCACGGGTTCAGTGCCGCGTCGACCGCGAGCTGGTCGGGCTCGGCCTCGAGCTCGTCGTCGAGCTCGTCGGGAGGTGGCGGCGCGTCGGGCGGCGGCGGTGGCGGAGGCGGCGGCGGCGGGGTCTGACCTCGCCGCGGGATGCTACTCGCCGGCCGGCGGCGCGACGGTCGGATCGTCGGAGAGATCGACCCGCCGTTCGGCGTCGATGCCGGGCTGTTCGTCGACGGCGCCGTCGTCGATCGAGCGTTCCTCGTCGGCCTCGACCGCCTCGGCCTCGTCGAACTCGGTGTCCTGCGCGACCGTGAAGTCGTCGTCCTGTTCGGGGGAGATCTCGCCGCCCGCCTGCGCTCGCTCGTCCATGTCGCCATGCTAGGCCGGGTGCCGCCGCCTCCGCACCGGTGCGCGGATCGGCGGCGCGGACCGCTAGTATGGTGGTGCGCCCGACGAATCCGTTCACGGCCCGACGGCGCGGGCTCCGCCCGCGTCCTGCTCGACTGGCCCGCTGTGCCGATGCGACTGTCGTGCTGATGTGAGTGCTGCGTCGATGGGACTGCGGTGCTGAGGCGACTGCGCGGCGGCTCGGGATTCTCGGATCGCACCTCGTATCGACGACGCGGGGTGCACGGTCTCGATCGGCGATCGAGAGCTCGGGCGCACCGGATCTACCCCGAACACACGGGAGGACTCTTTGGCCCAGACGAGGCAGCGCCAGCGCGCGCGTTCGCGCGACGACGACGCCCCCATCATCCCGATCCTCGCGCGCAAGGTGCGCGAGGTCGAGCAGAAGGCGCAGAAGAACAAGCTCGGGCCGACGAACCGCACCAAGTTCCAGGTCATCGCGCTGCTGATGCGCGAGGAGCGCGCGCGCGTGAAAGCCGACGCCGAGATCACCGACGCGACGCGCGCGGAGCTCCTGAAGCGCCTGGACGGCATCGCGCAGATCCTCGCCAAGACGGCGGCCCGCGACACGAGCCTGATCGCGCTGCTCGAGCCCGACGCATCCGTCGGTCAGGTGGCGCAGCGGTTCCGTCGGGACTGGCTGATCGAGTCCGGTGCCGAGCTCAGCGCCGACGAGCTCATCATCACGCGTGAGCCCGAGCCCGCCGCGGTGCTCGCGGAGAACCAGGTGGTCCCCGACTCGGTGCGCGCGTTCCAGCTCGCGAACCCGTTCCGTGCGCCCGACTTCTCGGCCGCAGTCCCGGCCGCCGTGCCCGTGCGGCGCCTTGCGAACTGGGAGCTGCTCGGCCCGCTGTTCAAGTCGTTCGAACAGGGTTCGGGCGGGCAGGCGGCCAGCATGGAGCTGCCGGAGGCCCCCGAGGTGGATCGGTTCGCGCCGCGCGGCCTCGAGCTCATGCCGCACCAGGCGAGATTCGTCGAGGCGGTCCGGCAGGGCCACCGCAGGTTCCTGCTCGCCGATGAGCCCGGACTCGGCAAGACCGCCCAGTCGGTGCTCGCCACGTCGGTGGCCGGGGCCTACCCGCTGCTCGCCGTCGTGCCGAACGTGGTCAAGATGAACTGGGCCCGCGAGGTCGAGCGGTGGACCCCGCTCCGCCGCGCGACCGTCATCCACGGCGACGGTGACGACCTCGACGCGTTCGCCGACGTGGTCGTCGTGAACTACGACGTGCTCGACCGGCACATGGCGTGGCTGTCGACGATGGGCTTCCGGGGCATGGTCGTGGACGAGGCGCACTTCATCAAGAACCTGTCGTCGCAGCGTTCGCGGAACGTGCTCGCGCTCGCGGAGCGCATCCGCTCGAACGCACCCGGCGGCGACCCGCTGCTGCTCGCGCTCACGGGTACCCCGCTCATCAACGACGTGGACGACTTCCGGGCGATCTGGCAGTTCCTCGGCTGGATCAACGGCGACAAGCCGTCGCCCGAGCTGCTCGGCCGGCTCGAGGCGAACGGGCTGACGCCCGCCGAGCACGGGTTCTACGCCGCGGCACGGCAGACCGTGATCGATCTCGGGATCGTCCGGAGGCGCAAGGTCGACGTGGCCGCCGACCTGCCCGACAAGCGCATCGCCGACCTGCCGGTCGAGCTCGACGACGACCTCGGCCGGTCGGTGCGGGCCGCCGAGCGCGAGCTCGGCCACCGCCTCGCTTCGCGCTTCCGTGCCCTCGTGGAGGCACGCGGTCTCCGCGTCGGCGACCTCGACGAGGATCAGCGCGACCAGTACGTCCGTGCGGTCGCGCACGCCGAGCTCGAGGAGTCGAAGTCGGCGAAGTCGGGCGAGAACGTGTTCACGATGGTGCGCCGCATCGGGCAGGCGAAAGCCGGCCTCGCGGCCGACTACGCCGCGCAGCTGGCACGCTCGGCCGGCAAGGTCGTGTTCTTCGCCAAGCACATCGACGTCATGGACCAGGCCGAGGCCGCGTTCGCGTCGCGTGAGCTGCGCACGGTGTCGCTCCGCGGCGACCAGACCGCGCTCGCCCGTCAGGCGGCGATCGACGCGTTCAACACCGACCCCGACGTGCACGTCGCGGTCTGTTCGCTCACCGCGGCGGGCGTCGGCGTGAACCTGCAGGCCGCGTCGAACGTCGTCCTCGCCGAGCTGAGCTGGACGAGTGCCGAGCAGACGCAGGCGATCGACCGCGTGCACCGCATCGGGCAGGACGAGCCCGTGACGGCCTGGCGGATCATCGCCGCGCACACCGTCGACGCGCGTATCGCCGAGCTGATCGACGCGAAGCAGGGGCTCGCGGCCCGCGCGCTCGACGGCAGCGACGTGGAACCGGGCTCGGCGGACTCGGTCCAGCTCGACGCGCTGCAGCACCTGCTGCGGGCCGCGCTCGACGGCGCGCTCTGACCTGGCGCGCTCTGACCCGGCGGCCGCGCCGCGGATTCGCGGTGCGGCCCCGGCCTCACGCTAGACTTCCGCAGGTCGGCGTGCCCCGAGGATGCGGCCAGCGACACCTCCCGAGTCTCGCTAAGGAGCGACAGCACGCATGAAGATCGGCATTCTCACGAGCGGCGGCGACTGCCCAGGCCTCAACGCGGTCATCCGCGGTGCGGTCCTGAAGGGCGTCATCTCACACGATGCCGAGTTCGTGGGCTTCCGATGGGGCTGGCGCGGCGTCGTCGAGAACGACGTCGTGCCGATCACGCGCCACGACGTCCGCGGCCTCGCCCGGCAGGGCGGCACGATCCTCGGGTCGAGCCGTACGAACCCGTTCGAGGGCGAGCACGGCGGACCCGAGAACATCCAGCGCACGCTCGACGAGCACGGCATCGACGCGATCGTCGCGATCGGCGGCGAGGGCACGCTCACGGCGGCTCGCCGGCTGCACGAGGAGGGCGGCATCAACGTCGTCGGCGTGCCGAAGACGATCGACAACGACCTCGCCGCGACGGACTACTCGTTCGGCTTCGACACCGCGGTCGAGATCGCGACCGAGGCGATCGACCGGCTGCGCACGACGGCCGACTCGCACGGGCGCTGCATGGTGCTCGAGGTCATGGGCCGGCACGTCGGCTGGATCGCGCTGCACTCGGGCATGGCCGGCGGCGCGCACGCCATCCTCATCCCCGAGCAGCCGCAGTCCATCGAGCAGATCTGCGAGTGGGTGGAGTCCGTGCGCGACCGTGGCCGGGCGCCGCTCGTCGTGGTCGCCGAGGGCTTCCACCTCGACTCCATGGGCGGCGAGGCGCACTCGCACAAGGGCCTCGACGCGTTCGACCGGCCCCGGCTCGGCGGCATCGCCGAGCTCCTCGCGCCCGAGATCGAGGCGCGCACGGGCATCGAGTCCCGAGCGACCGTGCTCGGCCACATCCAGCGGGGCGGCGCGCCGAGCGCGTACGACCGCGTGCTCGCTACCCGCCTCGGCATGGCGGTCGTGGACGCGGTCTACGAGCGTGCATGGGGTTCGATGGTGACGCTGCGCGGCACCGACATCGAGACCGTCACGATCGCCGAGGCGGTCGGCAGCCTGAACCGCGTGCCGCAGGCACGGTACGACGAGGCGAGCATCCTGTTCGGCTGATCCAGCTCGTTCGGATGGCAGCTTCCCTCCGGGGAGCGCGTAGGATCGTCCCGGCGCACGCCGTCTCACGCGAACTCCGCAAGGCTCATCGCATGAACTGCAGGTGAACCGCTCCTCACGAGAAAGACGCCGGTGGACCTCACCCTCATCGTCGTGCTGGTCATCGCACTGGCCCTCTTCTTCGACTTCACGAACGGCTTCCACGACACCGCGAACGCGATGGCGACGCCGATCGCGACCGGCGCACTGCGCCCCAAGGTCGCGGTGGCGCTGGCCGCCGTGCTCAACCTGATCGGGGCCTTCCTCTCGACCGAGGTCGCCAAGACCATCTCGGGCGGCATCATCCGCGAGGGCGACGACGGCGTGCTGATCACGCCGGAGCTCATCTTCGCCGGACTGATCGGCGCGATCGTGTGGAACATGATCACCTGGCTGCTCGGGCTGCCGTCGTCGTCGAGTCACGCGCTCTTCGGCGGCCTGATCGGTGCCGCACTCGTCGGGTTCGGCGTGCAGGCGATCGACTTCTCGGTCGTGCTGTCGAAGGTGATCCTGCCGGCGATCCTCGCACCGCTCACGGCCGGATTGATCGCGTACGCCGCGACCAAGCTCGCGTATGCGATCACGCGCCGGTACGACGGCCGGCCCGACGGCCGCTCGGGCTTCCGTCACGCGCAGGTCTTCTCGAGCTCGCTCGTCGCGCTCGCGCACGGCACGAACGACGCACAGAAGACGATGGGCGTGATCACGCTCACACTCATCTCGGTCGGCCTGCAGCCCGCCGGCACCGGCCCGGAGTTCTGGGTCGTCGTGGTCTGTGCGGTGGCGATCGCGCTCGGCACGTACATGGGCGGCTGGCGCATCATCAAGACGCTCGGCACGGGACTCACCGACGTCAAGCCCGCGCAGGGGTTCGCCGCGGAGACCTCGACCGCCGCGACCATCCTCGCCTCGAGCCATCTGGGCTTCGCCCTTTCGACGACGCAGGTCGCGTCGGGATCGGTCATCGGATCGGGTCTCGGCCGCCGCGGCTCGAAGGTGCGCTGGCGCACCGCGGGCCGCATCGGGGTCGGCTGGCTGCTCACGCTGCCCGCGGCCGGCGGTGTCGGGGCGCTCGCGGCGCTCGTGGCCCACCTCGGCCCCGCCGGCATCCTCATCGACACCGTGGTCGGCGTGATCGTGATCGCCGGGATCTTCCTCTGGTCCAAGCGCAGCGAGGTCTCCTCGGCCAACGTCGTGAGCGAGGTCGCCGCCTCCGGCACGGCCGTGAAGATCAAGCGGAACCCCAAGCCCAAGAAGAAGGCCAGGTCATGAGTGAGCAGGTGGTCGCGTGATCGACTGGATGGCGTTCGTCATCGTCCTCGTGTCGGCCATGATCGGCGCCACGGTGGTGGTGAGCACGTATTCGCTGGGCATCCGGCTGCTGACGGTGTCGGGGCGGACGCCCATCGTGACCCCCGCCGAGTTCACCGACGCGATCACGATCATGACGCCCGCTGAGGCGGCGCACGCCGCGAAGCGAGCGGCGAAGGCCGCGAAGAAGAGCCCGCTGACCGCAGGTCAGAAGCGCGCCGCGTTCGTCGGCGCCTGCGCGTGCTTCACGCTCTCGGGCCTCGCGGTGCTGTACGGCATCTACCTCATCGTCCCGGCCCTGCACGGCGGCTGAGCTCCGGCGCTGCCCGTCACATCCCCGGGTGCCCTGCACCCCCGACCCATCTGGAAACGCTCACCATGACCTCTCCCACGCCCACCGAGGCCCCGCCCGCGCGCGGATTCCGCTCGACCGTCGACCGCTTCTTCGAGATCTCCGCCAGGGGCTCCTCATTCGGAGCCGAGGTGCGCGGCGGTCTCGTGACGTTCGTCACGATGGCCTACATCGTCATCCTGAACCCGATCATCCTGTCGTCCGGTGTGGACGTCGACGGCGATCAGCTCGGATTCGCCCAGGTGGCCGCGGTCACCGGCCTGACGGCGGGCGTCATGACGATCCTGTTCGGGCTGGTCGCCCGCCTGCCGTTCGGGTTCGCGGCGGGACTCGGCATCAACTCGTTCCTCGCGGTCTCGGTGGTCGGCGAGGTCACCTGGCCCGAGGCGATGGGCCTCGTGGTCATCAACGGCCTCATCATCGTGCTGCTGGCGGCGACCGGGCTGCGTCGCCTGATCTTCAACGCGGTCCCCATCCAGTTGAAGCTCGCGATCACCGTGGGCATCGGGCTCTTCATCGCGTTCATCGGGTTCGTCAACGCGGGCTTCGTGACCTCGACGGGCCTCGGCTCGCCGCCGGTCGGGCTCGGCGCCGACGGCTCGATCGCGACCGTGCCCACGCTGGTCTTCGTCGCGACGCTGCTCGTCACGGGCATCCTGGTGGCCCGCAAGGTCAAGGGCGGCATCCTCATCGGCCTGCTCTCGGGCACGGTGCTCGCGATCGTCGTCGAGGCGATCTGGAACCTCGGACCCTCGACCGACAACCCCGACGGCTGGGGCCTCTCGGTGCCGGACCTGCCCGCCCAGTGGGTGAGCCTGCCCGACCTCTCGCTCGTCGGTCAGGTGAGCTTCGGGTCCTTCGAGCGCATCGGCGTGCTCGCCGCGCTCATGCTCGTCTTCACGCTCGTGTTCACGAACTTCTTCGACGCCATGGGCACCATGACGGGCCTGTCGAAGGAGGCCGGCCTCGCGGACGCGAAGGGCGACTTCCCGCGGCTGCGGTCGGCGCTCATCGTCGAGGGCGTCGGCGCGGTCGCCGGTGGCGCGACCTCGGCGTCGTCGAACACGGTCTTCATCGAGTCGGGTGCCGGCATCGGCGAGGGTGCGCGCACCGGGTTCGCGAATCTCGTCACGGGTGTGCTGTTCCTGGCCGCGATGTTCGTGACCCCGCTGGTGTCGATCGTGCCGAGCGAGGTCGCATCGGCGGCGCTCGTCATCGTGGGCGCGCTCATGATGAGCCAGATCACGTCGATCGACTTCCGCGACTTCTCGGTGCTGCTGCCCGTGTTCCTCACGGTCACCGTGATGCCGTTGACCTACTCGATCGCGAACGGCATCGGTGCAGGGTTCCTCGGCTGGGTCGTCGTGCGCGCCCTCTCGGGGAAGGCTCGCGAGATCAGCCCGCTGCTGTGGATCGTGGCCGCCGGCTTCCTGATCTTCTTCGCGCGCGGACCGATCGAGGCGCTGTTCGCCTGATCCACCACGAGACGACGGATGCCTCGGCCGCACACTTGAACTGGTCCCCAGATGTTGGACTGGCCGAGTAGGAGCTTAGGGCTACGCCGCG
>NZ_JAVKGQ010000016.1:0-91241 GCF_031432255.1 Agromyces aerolatus
CCGAGTGTTACCGAAACGGCTCGAAAGGGGCCCCAAAACGACCTCAGCGGGCGCGTTCCGGTAACACTCGGCGGGGGTCCGGTCGGGGGGCGGGGGCCGGGGTCGGGGTCGGGGCGGGTCAGGTGAGCTGCAGCACGCCCTCGACGAAGGCGCGCGTGCGGCGGCGCAGGCCGTCGACGCGCATCGCCGCGTTCGCGCGCACCTCGGCGGGCGCGAGCGGGGCGTGCAGACGCACATTTTCCTGGCAGGACAGGTCGGTGCAGAGATACGTGCCGACCGAGTCGCCCTTCTCCCCCGCGAGGCCGGCACGGCGCGCGGAGAACATGCTGACCTGGTTCGCGGGCTGCTGCGTGTGGCAGAGGTTGCACATCGCGGCACGGTGCCGCGATGCGGGCGGCTCGCTGGCGCGCAGCACGAGCCCGACGGGTTCGTCGTCGATCATGGTGACGAGGTATCCGCGCTGCCGGAACGTGCGATCGCGCCAGGCGAGCGCATCGATCTCGTCCCACTCGACCAGCAGGTGCTCGAGCGGCAGCTCGAGCTGGTCGAGCTCGGCGTCCGTGCTGTTCACGAACGACGCCCGGATCTCGTCTTCACTGAGCGGACGCATGACTCCTCCTCCTTCGACCCGTCCAGTGTAGGCACCGGCCCCGACGCCGGCCACGCGACGGCGGAAGCGAGGCGCGCGCCCCGCTCAGGAGATGCCCGCGACGACCTGCTGCACGCGTTCGCGGAGATCGGTCGAGATGGGTGCCGACCCGGCGTCGCGTGCCGCGGCGTCCTGCCCCGCCTCGCTCGCGACCCACTCGAGGTAGGCGCGCACGAGCTCGCCCTCGGCGGCGTCCGCGTACTCGCGGCACGCGATGAGGTAGCTCACGAGCACGAGCGGGTAGACGCCCGGCTCGGTGCTGTCGCGCGCGAGGTCGACGACGAGGTCGTCGTCGGCGCGGCCCGCCTCGATGGGCGACGCGTCGACCGCTGCGGCCGCCGCCTCCGCGGTCGGTGCGACCGGCTCGTCGCCGACGACGAGCTCGGCGACGTCGAACTCGGCGGCGCGCGACGCGTCGAGGTAGCCGATCACGTTGCGGCCGTCGCGGATCACCGCGGCGATGCCCGAGTTGCCCTGCGCGGCCTCGCCCGACACCGGGAACGCATCGTCGGCCGGCCACGGCCAGTCGTCGCCGGCCGCGTCGGCGAGGTAGTCGGTGAAGTTCTCGGTCGTGCCCGAGTCGTCGGAGCGGTGCACGGCCGTGATCGCCGCGTCGGGCAGCTCGGCGCCCGGGTTGAGTGCGGCGATCGCGGGGTCGTTCCAGCGGGTCAGCTCGCCGCTGAAGATCCGGGCGGTAACGGATGCATCGAGCACGAGGTCGTCGACCCCGTCGACGCTGAACGCCAGCACGATGGGCGAGAGGTACACCGGCAGGTCGACCGCGCCCGCTTCGGGCGCGCAGCGCGCGAGCTCACCGTCGAGCTCGTCGAGGCTCAGCGCGGCGTCGCTGCCGGCGAAGCCGACCGCACCGACCAGGAACTGCTCACGGCCCGCACCCGACCCCGCGGGGTCGTAGTTCACGGTCACGCTCGCGTTCGCGCGCTGGAAGCCCGCGATCCACGCATCCTGCGCGGCGCCCTGCGCCGAGGAGCCCGCACCGTCGAGCGTGCCCGCGAGGTCGCTCGCGGCGTCGCCCTGCTCGTTCACGGCGCAGCCGGTGAGCGTGAGGGCGGCGATCGTGAGGGCGGCGGCGGACGCGAACGAGCGAGAGCGCATGGTTCGACATCGTATCGAGGACGGCTGGACATCTCGTGTTCACGCGTCGTTCACGGGTCGCGTGCCGGCCCGATCGTCCGGCCACCGCCGGCCCGGCCCCGCTACCGCTTCGTACGGCGACGCGCCGCGACCCCCACGAGCACGAGCCCGCCACCGAGGAGCAGCGCCGTGACCAGCATCGGCCTGAGCACATCGCCCGGCCCGGTCTCGGGCAGTCGCGCGGGCAGGGCGTGGTCGTGCTGCGGACCCACCCGGACCTCGGCGGAGCTCGTCCAGGCTCCGAGGCCTCGGGCGTTCGCCGCCGCCACCTCGGCGCGGTAGGCGGTGCCGTCGTGCAGCTCGTCGAACGTCGTGGTGCGGGCGTCGGCGGGCAGGGTGTGTTCGGCGATGGTCTTGCCCTCGGCGGTGCGCAGGCGCACGACGTACGACTCGATCGCGTGGTCGCCGGTCGCCTGCTGCCAGGCGACCGCGAGACGGCGGTCGACGGCGGATGCCTCGACGTGCTCCGGCTGCGCGGGCAGGCCGGTGACCGGGCCGACGAGCACGCGTCCGTCGGTGCGGTCGAACCCGACCGAGCGGCCGATGAAGAAGAGGTTGCCCGTGTTGAACCCCTGCGCGCCCGTGGTGTCCTCGAAGAGGCCCATGGCGCGGTAGGCCGGGCCGACGGTCCGCGACCAGAACGGCTCGCCCGCGTCAGGGGCACCGAAGGCGACGGCTGTGCCGGTCTGCAGGGGGCCGTAGTAGCTGACGCTCGGCACGCCCGGCCACGGCGCGGGGTTCGGTTCGTGGAGCGCGAAGGGCTGGAACTGGCTGCCGAAGAGCACCGAGGAGTACTCGCCCGAGTCGAGGACGGTCTGGTGGCAGCTCGAGACGCCCGCGATCGTCCAGCACATGCGCACGGGCTTGTCGTACACGGCCTGCCCGTCCGGATACCGCGCACCGGTGGCCTCGGCCTGCAGCGTCGTGACGCCCTCGGCGGCGATCGACGGTGCGCCGAGCTCGAGCGTGCCGATCTGCTCGCCGTCGGAGGTGCCGGGCTCGTCGAATCGCAGCGTGTACCCGAGGGACGCCGGCTCGGGAAGCTGCGCGAGCGCCGAGTACCACACGTACACGGTGCCGTCGGATGCCGTGTACTCGTTGAACCCCTGGCTCACGCCGATGATGCCGTGCACGCCCTCGCCGCCGAGGCAGCGCGCCGGGTCGCAGGCGTCGGCGAGCGCGAACGGCACGGGCTCGGCCGCGGTCACGCCGCCGACCGATACCTCGGCGAGCGCGACGTGGCCGTCGATGTTCGCGCCGTCGTAGTGCAGGTCGGCGACGGCGTCCGTGATCGTCAGTGCGCCGGGTGCGCCGTCGAGCGCACCGGGGTGGACGACGAGGCCCTGCGAGCCGGTGTCGAGCATCATGCGCAGCGTCGTGCCGGCGACTTCGACGTCGACGAGCGGCAGGAAGCCGGCCGAGTCGTCGTCATGCCGGACGGCGCCCGCGTAGACCGGCACGGTTGCGACGGGCACGGATGCGACGGGCACGGTTGCGACGGGCACGGATGCCTCGGGCGCATCGGTCTCGTCGGCGACCGCCGACGTGCCGCCCCAGAGCAGCGCCGCGGCGGTCGCCGCAACCGCCGATGCCGTCATCCGCCGAACCCGTGCGCGCATGGCCCGCCTTTCCCGATCGTGGACCGCGAAGAAGTGGAGCCGTGCCGTCCGCCTCGCACCCTATCCGTTCGGAGGCAGGGTTGGACAGTCTTCGCCGCGCACTTCGATCAGCGCGGCGGCAACGGCATCCGCATCGGCGAAGTCCAGCCGTGCCGATGCCCGTCGCACGTCGCCGGCCGATCGGAGAGCGAGCGCCATCGCGGCCTTCGTGACCGCGGGCACGTAGCCGGACCGGGACGAGCGCAGCGCTGCCAGAAGGCCGACGCGCTCCCGCAGCAGCGCACCCGCCCGGCCCAGCTCGTCCCGCGCGAGGTGGCGGGCGATCCGCGCAATGAGCTCGGGGGCGACGTTCGCGGTGGTCGAGGTGAACCCAGCAGCGCCGTGCGCCGCGAATCCGGGCGCCAGCTCGTCGCCCGCGCCGCTGATCCAGTGCTGCACCTCCGGGAGGGCGGTGCGCAGGGCCTCCCACGCGCGCAGATCGGGCGAGCCGAACTTCACGGCGATTCCAGGGGGCGTCTGCGAGGCGCGGCGCAGTCCCGGGATCGTGAACCGGGCGCCGTCGTGGTCGACGACGACGGCCAGGCGAGGGCCGCTCGCGTTGTGGGCGAGGAGGGCGTCGAGCCCGGCATCGGCATCGGCCCGCGGATCGGGATCGGCGAAACACAACAGCGCCTGTGCGCCGGCGCCGGCGAGCGCGTCCACCTGTGCTCGCTCTCCGCGGCGCGCGAACACCCCGGCGGTGACGACGGTGCCGTCGCCGACGGCGGACGACGCGGCCCGGACGAGCCCGACGACCTCGGCACCGGCCAGGTCGGGAAGCTCTCCCGCGCCGCCGGCCACCACGAGTCCCCCGAACGCCTGCTCCTTCGCGTCTCGCGCGAGCCCGGCCATCCGTGCGGGATCGATCTCGCCATCGGGCCGAAACGGCGTGACGGCCATCATGAGCACGCCCCTGGGCGCGCCGGCGTTCACAGCGCTCTTCCGTCGGGACGGATCGCGCGAAGCGCGGGGTAGAGGCTCTCGTAGATCGCGAAGGCGGCCTCATACGAGGCGTCCGGGGTCGGCCGGTGGACCGCGACCGTCTCGACGTGCGATGCGATGTCGTCCAGACTCCGCCATGCCCCCACGGCGACCGCGGCGACCGCGGCCGCACCCAGCGCGGAGCTCTGCGCGCCGCCCAGTCGATGCACCTCGCGTCCGGTGACGTCGGCGAGGATCTGGCCGAACAGCGGGGATCGCGCCCCGCCATCGGAGAGCCGGAGGACATTCGCTGTCAGACCATGCTCCCCCAGGATGTTCAGGTGCTGTCGCACGCCGTAGGCGATGCCTTCGAGCACCGCGCGGAACAGGTCGCCCGGCGTCGTGCCCAGATGCATTCCGACGAACGCGCCGCGCGCGTCGGGATCGTGCAAGGGGGTCTTCTCACCGAGCAGGTAGGGCAGGAAGACGACTCCCCCGGCCCCGGGCCCCGACTCGGTGGCTTCTCCATCGAGCACCTCCAGAGGGCGCCCTGCGCCGAACTGCTGCTGGAACCAGCGGATCGCGGCACCGGAGGTCGCCATGCACCCGTTGACGAGATGCGAACCCGGCACCGCGTGCAGGTCGAGGTACAGCCTCGCGTCCACGACCGGTTCGGCGGTCGCGATCAGGATGTCGCCCGCGCCGCCGATCTTCACCACGGCGTCGCCGGGTACCACCGCTCCCGAGGCGAGCGCGGACAGGACGTGGTCGGCGCCGCCTACGACGACCGGCGTCCCCTCGGGCAGGCCCGTCTCCGCCGCTGCCGAACGGGAGACCCCGCCCAGCACCGAGCCCGACGCGACCACGTCCGGTAGCAGCGCTGGGTCCAGACCGGTCGCCGCCAAAATCGGCCCTGACCAGGACCGGGTCGGCAGATCCCACAGGCCGCTCTCGAGCGCCCAGTTCTCCTCCACCGCCACGACCCCGGTGAGCCGGCGGGCGATGTCGTCGTACGACCCGAGCACGCTCGCGGTGCGTGCGGCAAGGTCCGGCTCGTGCCGCTGCATCCATCGGAGCTTCGGTCCGATCGACTGCTGGGTGAGCGCGCTCCCGGTGCGCCCGAGCAGGTCGATGCCCGAGAGCTCGGCGGCCATCTCCGCGACCTCGGTCGTTGCCCGGGTGTCGTTCTGCTGGATCGAGGGACGCAGGACCTCGCCCTCGGCGGACAGCGCGATCACGGTCGGCACCATCCCGGTCACCGCGACGGCGAGCACGTCGCCCTCGGCCTGCGCGGTGTACTCGCGCAGGATACCCGCCGTGTTCTCCCACCACAGCTGCGTATCCGACTCGGCCCATCCCGCCTTCGGCGACGAGATCGCCGCGGGCCGCGAGCCCTGCCAGCGCACGCCCGACTCCGGGTCCAGCACCGCGACCTTCGTCGTGGTCGTCCCGATGTCGATACCGACCACCACGCTCATCGTCCGGTCATCCCGCAACCGCGATCGGTGCGCCCGCCCGCACCGAGGCATAGAACGCGTCGACGATGTGCTGGACGCGCGCCGCGGCGGCCGCCGAGACCGCTGGATGCAGTGCGGCACCCTCCTGCGCGGCACGCACGAGGTGGGCCGCCTCCGCGGCGTAGCCCGCGCTGCGCGGCGTGTCCCGCCGGTACGTGCGCAGCCCCGCCTCCTCGCCCTCCGGCCGCCAGGCCCCGGGCGGCGCGAACCCGTCGACGCGGGTCTGCAGGATCCAGTGTCCGCCGAAGTCCGTCAGCGTCCCCTCGGTGCCGTGGTAGGCCAGCCGCAGCGGGGAGCGCCCGATCTGCATCCACTTCGTGTCGATCACACCGACCGCTCCGCCCTCGAACCGGAGGATCGCCGCGGACACGTCCTCGACACCGGCTGGGATGTACTCCCGCAGGCCGAGGTTCACCGCGACCCCGGTGACCTCGACGACCGGCGTGCCCAGCTGATCCATCATCGTGTTGAGCAGGTACACGCCCTGATCGATGAACGTCCCCCCGCCTCCGCGCTCCGGGTCGACGAGCCATTCGGTGAACTCGCTGGAGACCCCCGCCTCCTTGAGTCCGCCATGGCCGGCGATCCCGCGGACGAAGTGCACCTGGCCGATACCACCCGCCTGCAGGATCTGCTTCGCCTCGTCGTGGACGCCGTCGAAGACCGTGTGGAACGCGATCATCACCGGAACGGTCGCTGACCCGATCGCGGCGAGGGCCGCGTCGGCCCCCGCCCCGGAGGTGCTGAGCGGCTTGTCGGCGTACACGGCTGATCCGCGCCGCACCGCCCACCCGATCGCCTCCGCCTTGGCGGCGTTGTCGGTCGTCACGAGCGCGATGTCGAACATCTCGCCGTCGGGAACCTCGTCCAGGGAGGCGTAGGCGGCGATCTCGCCGAAGGTCTCCCCGGCCTTGGCGCGCAGCGCGGCATCCGCATCGACCACAGCGGAGACGGGCGCACCCGCCAGATGCAGGCCCTCGGCCATGGTCCACGCGTGGTCGCTGGCCAGGCCGACCACGATCGCGCGGGTCACCACTGGTTCCGCAGGGACGTGGCCGGCGGCGGCACGTCGACGAACGTGCTCGTGATCTCGACGACCTGACCCGTGCGGGCAGACTCGTACGCGCCGAGCATGATCTCGAGTGCATGGCGGGCGACGTCGGCGCCCAGCGCAGACGGGATGCCGTCACGCACCGAATCGGCCAGGTGATCGACGAGCAGCGCGCGCTTGAGCTTGAGGGCCCACGCCTCGGCCCCGGCGAGGTGGCCGAGGTTGGGGGCGATCCAGCCGTCGACCTCGGCGCCGCCGATGTCGGTCTTGTAGATCTCGATCGCGGGGGCGGGACCGGACTGGTTGATGTTGTAGTTGATGTTCAGCGCGCCCTCGCGCCCGTAGACCTCGATGCGGGGCCCCTTGGACGCATAGATGTTGAAGCTCGAGTCGACGACGGCGAAGACCGAGTCGCCGAAGTCGAGCAGCATCAGGGTGTTGTCGTCCATCGTGACTTCGATCTCGAGCCCCGCATACGGACCACGGCGCACCGAGCGCACCGGGTCGGTGATCCCCGAGAAGGCGCTCACGCGCTGGACCGGACCGAGCAGCCCGAGCAGCTCGTGGATGCCGTAGACCCCAACGTCGAAGGTCGGGCCCGAGCCCTTCTGGTAGTACCAGGACGGGTCGCGCCAGGGCGCGCCGGCGGCAGGGCCGGCGCCGGAAGGACGTGCACGCGCGAACGCCACGCGGCCGACCGCTCCCTCACGCAGCAGCTTGCGCGCCTCGCTCCGGGACGGGTAGAGCATGTTGGGCGGCGAGACCACCACGGTAAGTCCCTGCTCCTGCGCGGTCTGCACGATCGCGTCGGCGTCGGCCATGGTGGTAGCCACCGGCTTCTCGACGGCCAGGTGCTTGCCCGCCTCGAGGATCTGGCGCGACGTGCTGCCGTGGGCGGCGATCGGGGTGAGGTTGACCACGGCGTCCAGGCCGTCGAGCCGGAGCATCTCGTCGAGGCTGGAGAACACGTGTGGGACGCCGTACTTCTCCGCCGTGCTCTGAAGGCGATCCGGCGCCATGTCCGCGAGCGCGACCAATTCGACCTTGTCCGAGATGTGGTGCAGGTTGGGTAGCACGCCGTGATCGCCGAGCGCGATCTCGCCGATGCCGAGAACGCCTACGCGCAGCTTGTCGTCCGACATGAGTGTTCCTCTCTCGTTGTTCGGTGTGTCCGTGCCTGGCTCAGCCGGCCGGGTCGTCGATGACGGCGCGATACACGCGCATCCAGTTCTCGCCCATGACCTTGGCCGTTTCGTCCTCGGTCAGGTGCCGGCGCAGCTCCTGCTCGACGGCGGGGAAGCCCTCCGTCGTGCGCATGTAGTCGGGCGGTGGGGTGACGCCGGGGCTCGCGGCGGAGCCCGCGCCGAAGAACGCACCCTTGGTCCACCGGCCCACACGCATCCAGTCGAGGTAGCGCTGGTCCTCGTTGCGGCCGATGTCGGTGCCGATGCCGACGTGGTCGATCCCCGCGATGTCGATGGTGCGGCGAATGAGCTCGCACCATCGCTCCAGGCTCGCCGAGAAGTACTCGCCGCAGATCTTCGGGTAGGTCGGGATGCCGATCATGCCGCCACGCTCGGACACGGCCCGGATGAGCGCGTCGTTCTTGTTGCGCAGATGCGGGACGAGGGAGCTGGCGTTGGCGTGGGTGATCGCGATGGGGGCGGTGGATGCCTCCGCGGCCTCCAGCCCCGTGCGCTCACCGACGTGCGAGATGTCGATGAGCATGCCCACGCGGTTCATCTCGGCGATGACCTGGCGGCCGAACCGTGTGAGCCCGGAGTCCTCCGGCTCGTAGCAGCTCCCGCCGATCGCGTTCTGGTTGTTGTAGGTGAGCTGCATGACCCGAAGGCCCATGTCGCGGAAGAGCTCGACGAACCGCACCCGGTCGGCGATCGGGCTGGAGTTCTGCGTGCCGAGCAGGATCGCGGTGCGCCCGGTCTGGTAGGCGTGCTCGATGTCGGCAGTGGTGCGGGCGAGCAGGATGAGATCGGAGTTCTGCTCAGCGAAGTCGTGCCATCGCCCGATGGCGTCCATCGTCTCGAGGGTGTCCTCCCAGAACGCCATCGTGACCACGACGCAGGTGAGCCGTCCCGCGTGCAGCTCCTCGAACACCCTCCGGTCGTAGATGCTGTTCTCGAGCCCGTCGACGTAACGCATCCGTCCTCCTGTCTTCGTCTTGCTCTCGTCGGTCACAGTTCCTCCAAGGTCTCTCCATGCACGCGTCCCTGGGCATCGACCATCGTCGGGCCCGCGTGCCGCGCTGACACCTCGTTGTCCTCGGCCAGGGCGAGCAGGGCCCGGTCGTAGATGCGCCAGTACGAAGCAGCGGGCACCGGCATCCGGTCGACGGTCGCGTGTAGCAGGCTCGCGCCACCCGCCAGCAGCGCGCGGCCCTCGGGACCGACGTCGTGCGCGTTGCGCCCGACGACGATCACCGCCTCGCCGGTCGCGTCGACGACGGCGCCGTCATGGCGGGATACGGTGGTCGCCCCACCCACAGTGGCGACCAGTCCCAGCCCGTAGCGCCACGCCGACGCGGTGAGCGCCGCAAGCAGCTCGGGGTGCGAGACGCCGCGCACCGAGATCACCGCCCAGCCGTGGTGGGCGGCGATCTCGACGGCGAGGTCGACGATGCCGGGTGCGACGAACAGCGAGAACGATCCGCCGCCGTCGACCCAGGCCCGCGCTCCGATCCGTTCGGTCACCGTCAACACGGGGGAGTTCCGGGCGAGCAGCTCGTCGAACTCGTCCGCGAGGATGTCCACGACCGGCAGCCCGATCGCCTGGGCCTCGAGCATGAGGTCGCGCACGGGGGCGTTCTCGCTCTGGGGAAGGCCGAGCACGAGCAGGTTGCGCTCAACCACGAGCCGGGTCTCCCGCACGGTGAGTCCGATGATCCCGTCCTCGTCCCCGGTCCACCGGCCGCTGTGGGTCTTCTCCTGCAGTCCGATCGTGCTCATGCCGCTCCCTCCGCCGGTTCGGCCGGCCAGAACCAGTGCTCGTCGTCGGTGCCGCCCAGGTCGCTCCACGTCGGAGCACCGTGGAACAGGACCCCACGCAGAGTCCGCCGCAGGTGGTCCTTGGTGCGATCCAGCCCGAAGAAGGGCACGTTCACGAGGCCGATGATGTGTACCGGATTGGTCGAGGTGCCGAGCAGTTCCAGTAGCGGCGTCGCGTACGGATCGCCCGAGAGCGACTGAATCCGCTCGACGACCTGGCGCCGGGCGGGGTGGGCGATCAGGTAGTCCGCGACCGGTCTCCCGTCGTCGAACGGGGTGAGCTCGGCGTGGATGCCGGCGATGGCGGTGGGCAGGTGAAGGGCGAGGTCGATCGCGTGGGGCGCCTCGGACCGCGGGCCTCGACGCGGCTCCTCGGCGGCACGGGACTTGTACAGCACCTGCGGGTCCTCCGGCTGCGCGGCCGACGCCAGGTCCAGCGCCCAGCCGTACTGATCCTCGATGAGCCGGCGGAGCTCACCCACCGGCTGTGCGGGATCGCGCACGAGCACCTCACTGACGACCATCTCCTCCAGGAGGGCGTCGGCGTCGGGCACCAGCTCGATCATCAGCGAATGGAGGGTCTCGAGCGCCGCCGCAGAGACGACTCCCTCCATCCGCTCCCGCAGCAGGGCCAGTGGCAGTCCGTTCGCGCCCGCATCGCGCAATGCGTCGCCCAGCGCGTCGGCGATGCGTTCCAAGTCGGCCGCCACGGACTCGCTGGACTCGAACGCGTCGTACGTGGTCTGGTCTTCGCGCCGGTGCTGCGCGGCGCGGCGCAACAGCCAATCGAGCTCGTCGGATGCCTCGGCCACCGTCCCGGTCGAAAGCAGGCTCGCCGTCACGATCGCCCGCTCGCGGATCTCGATCCACTTCGAGACGAGGCGCGGGTGGTTGTGCACCCAGAGGATGAGTCCCAGCCCCGATCCGTTCCCGAGGCCGAGATATCGCTTGATCCGCGGGTCGAGGGCGACCGCGCCCGGGGCCCGGACGACGGCCAGGTGCTCGGCAAGGTCGAAGCCGAACTCGCGCAGCAGATAGGAGGCGAGCATCTGCGCGTAGTAGGGCAGGCGCAGCGGGTGATCGTCCTCGTAGGCGAGGAAGGACTTCGTCCCGAACGTGCCGTTCCCGTCCAGCCCGGTGTTGCGCAGGATGTAGCCAGCCTCGGCGAGGCGGTGGATGTCGGGCTGGCGATGCTCGGCGAGCGAGTCCACGACGTGCTCGAACAGGCGCATGCTGCGGTTCGCCCTGGCCCAGATCAGCGTTCCCTCGGGTGCGCGACCCTCGTAGAGCTTGGGCAGCTCCTGCCGCGTCTGCTCCAGGGCGGCATCGCTGATCGGCCCCTCCAGGAGCGCGCCCATCATGTCCCAGTTGCGCCCGATGATCCGAGCCGTGCGACCCTCGGTCTGCGGCTCGAACGACAGGGCGACGAGGTCGAACACGCGGTCGCCCGCGTAGACCCGGTACACCGCGGTGCCGCGGCCGATGTCGTCGATGTCCCAGACAATGCGCTCGATGGTCCAGCCGCTGCGGATGAGGGTGTTGATCAGCGCGCGGCTGGCCGACAGCCGGCTGGGCTGCATCGCAGCGAAGTACTCAGGCCGCATGATCTGTGCGGCCGGGCGAGGCCGCAGCAGATGCTCGGGGATGCTCACGACACCGCTCCCATCGTGCGGGCGGCCTCCTGGAGCCTCGCGAGCGACGCCTCCGGCTCGAACCGGCCCAGCGGGCCGATCGCGGACAACGCCGCGAGCATTCCGCCGCCGGGAACGCGGACGGGGACGGCGATCGCCACGGTCTCGCTCGCGAAGGCGGCGTCAGACAGCGCGAAGCCCCGCTCGCGAGTGAGACCCAGCTCCGCATCGGACGGCGTCTCCACGCCACGACGGCGAAGGGATTCGACGTGCTCGACGGGCCCGAAGGCGAGCAGTACCCGGCCGGTCGCGGAGTGGGCGATCTCCATCCGGGATTCCAGCAGCGCGTCGGCAATGACACCGCGGTCCGGATCGATGCGCTCGACCATCTGTGCGACGTCGTCGTCCAGCACGCAGAGCGAGATGGTCTCCATGATCTGTTCGGTGAGGCCGGCCAGGATCGGACGGACCCGCTCGCCCAGCCCGGCCTGGACCAGGACCATCTGAGCGATGCGGCGGGGCTTCATCGACAGCCGGAAGTTCGCGTCCGGCAGCCGGTCGATCCACCCCGCCTCGCTCAAGGTCGAGAGGTGTGCGAACAGGGCGGCGCGTGGCAGCCCGAGTTCGTCGCGGATCTCGGAGGCTCGCATGGGGCGTGGCCTGCTCGCCACGCTCTCGAGCACGGCGAGGGTGGTCAGGGATGTCGAGTACGTCGCAACCATCATCACTCCTTGTTCGAGATAAACATACGACGTTCCACTATTTAACACAATGGGCCCACTCCATGAGCGCGCGATCGACGTCCCGGTGCGCGAGCGCGGCGGCCACTGCCACCAGGGCCTCCAGGTCGCGAGTCGCGCCCGCCTCGTGCCCGGCGAAGGGCCAGCGCCGCACACTCTTCCGACCGTGATGGGCGGCGATGACGGCCTCCATCGACTCGGGCGGACAGACGGCATCGCGCATTCCGATCGAGAAGAACACGGGGACGGCTGAAGCCCGCTCGGCGAAGCCGATCGCATCGAAGTGGTCCAGCGTGCGGAAGGCGGACGCCACCCGGTCGGGATGCATCCGGCCCCACTCCGCGATCTCGGTGTAAGGTCCCGTCGCAGCCGTGCGCGCCGATTGCCGGAACGCGGCGAGGAACGGCGCCTGCACGCCGGCCCCTGCCACCGTGCGGGCACGCCGGGGCGCCAGGCCCGCCGCCGCGAGCGCGAGCGCGCCGCCCTGGCTCCGCCCCGTGACGAACACCGGCGTCTGGGCCGCCGACGGATCCGCGGAGAGCGCGTCCACGGCGCGGACCGCGTCGATCGTCAGCCGGCGCAGATAGTGCTCCCGCGGATCGTGCAAGCCGCGCGTGAGAAACCCCGGCGCGGACGGCCCGGATCCGACGGGGTCGGGGGTGTCGCCGCTGCGCCATTGGCTGCCCTGTCCGCGCACGTCCATGACGAGGTGGACGAACCCGCACGCCGCCCACACGGGCGAGTCCAGCGGCCTGCCCCTGCCGTAGCCGTACGGCAGGAACTCCACGACTGCGCCGGCGGGCGATGCCGGCACCGAGAGCCAGCCGCGCACGGGATGCCCGTCCGCGCCGGAGAACTCGACGTCCCAGACTTCGACGCCCCGCAGCCTGGTGGCGACCCGGTCGCGGCGGTGCAGCCCGCCCTCCGGCGCGGCATCGACCTGCTCGGCCCAGAACGCCCCGACCTCCGCCGACGTGACCGCGGACTCCTCCGCCGTCACTTCAGCGCACCGCCGAAACCCTGCGCCAGATGCCGCTGGATGAACCCGAAGAAGATCAGGATCGGCAGCGAGAACAGCGTGGACGCGGCCATGACGCCACCCCAATCGGTGAAGTATTCATTGAAGTACGACTGGAGCGCCACCGGGAGCGTGCGCAGGTCGTCGCTGCGCAGGAAGGTCACTGCGATCAACAGCTCGTTCCAGGCGCTGATGAACCCGTAGATCGCTGCCGCCGCGATGCCGGGCCACGCGAGCGGGAGCACGATCCTCCAGAGCGCACCGAACCGACTCGCGCCGTCGACCCATGCGGCCTCTTCGAGCTCGTTCGGGATGCTGAGCAGGTACCCCCGCAGCAGCCAGACCGTGAAGGCCACGCTCGTGGTGAGGTTGGCCACGATCACACCGATCAGGGTGTTGATGAAGCCGGCCTGCACCGCGAAGTTGAACAGCGGGATGATGAGCACGATCTCGGGCAGCATCTGCAGCGAGAGCAGCACGATCAGGATGACGGTCCGCCAGCGCACCCGGAGCCGGGCCAGCGCGTAGGCGGCGCCGATTGCGAACACGAGTGTGAGCACCACCGTGCCCAGGGACACGATCAGCGAGTTGCCGAGCTGGCGCAGGAACTCCCCCTGGAAGAGATCGGCATATCGGTCCCAGGTGGGGTTCGTCGTCCAGAGCTGTGGGGTGCGGGTGAAGATCTCGTCCTCAGGCTTCACCGACGTGATGAACATCCAGTAATACGGGAAGATACAGATCACCACCAGCGCGGCGAGCGCGATCGTGAGTCCCAGCCCTGACAGGATGCGGCGCGGCGTCACGGCGGCCCGGCTCATGCGCGCTCCTCCCTGGTGAGGCGGTAGTAGACCGCGGTGAGCGCTGTGAGGATCAGCAGCGACGTGACCGCGATGGCCGCGGCCCGGCCCTGCTCCAGAAGCCCGAACCCGGTGATGTAGGTCAGGATCGAGATCACTTCCGTGCCGTGATTGGGCCCGCCCGGGGGCGTGGTCATGACGAAGATGTAGTCGAACGAGTTGAACGACGAGATGCTCGACAGGACGATGAGGATCAGCAGCACCGGGGCGATGAGCGGCAGACGGATCGAGACCAGCGTCCGCCATGCGCTCGCGCCATCGAGGCGAGCCGCTTCGAGGATCTCGGGGTCCAGTGTGCTGAGCGCGCCGTAGAGGGCGATCGCCAGGAACGGCACGCGCTGCCAGATGCTCGCGGCCCCGATGGCGACGAACGCGGTCTCCCCCTGTGCGAACCAGTTGAACCCTTCGAACTGCGAGAAGCCGATCGTGGTGAGGAGCCAGTTGGCGACGCCGTACTGGTCGTTGAAGATCCACTTCCAGATGATGCCGCTGGCCACCCTGGGCATCGCCCACGGCAGCAGGACCAGGACGCTGAGGATGCCGGCCCAGCGCGGCAGCCGAAGCAGGAGCAGAGCGACGGCGACGCCCAGGGCCATGCAGATCGCCACTGTCACGACGACCCAGACGAGGGTGCGGACGAGCGCGCCGAGATAGAGCGGGTCGGTCAGGATCTCGGCATAGTGCTCGAGCCCGACGAAATCGCCGGTCTGGATGCCGCGGCCTTCGTGAACGGACAGCCACAGGACATCCGCGAGCGGCAGGCCGACGACCAGGGCGATGACGGCGAACGCAGGAAGGAGCATCCACAACGCGTAGCGCCGGTGCTCACGGGCGAGCCAGGATCCCCCGCGGCGGGGAGCGATCGCTCCCCGCCGCAGGGTGGATGCGCGGGACGTCACCCGTCGCTCTCCATGACCTTGTTCATCGTGGCGCCCAGCTTGTCCATCGTCTCCTGGGCCGGTGCGCCGCCCATGATGGCGTGCATCGAGTTCACGAGCTCGCCGGTCGCCTCGACCGCGCCCCACGAGGGTGTGGTCGGCACGAACCGGGCCGTCTCCAGCTGCTGCGGATAGACGCTCCACAGCTCGGACGAGTAGGAGCCCGTCGTCGACTCGGCCTCGAGGGCCTCGACGTTGGCCGGCATGAATCCGAGCTGGCTGGTGAACTCGACCAGACGCTCGGGATCCAGCACGAACTCGATGAACTCGCCGGCGGTCCGCGCCTGCTCGCATCCCTCGAAGATCGCGAAGTCGCTGCCGCCCATGAACGTCGAGTTGTTGCCGCCGGGGCCCTCGGGCATGAGCGCCGTGCCCACCAGACCCTCCATCTCGGGGTTCTGCAGGAGCAGGCTCTGGAGATCCCAGTTTCCGGCGACGAACATGCCCAGGTCACCCTGACTGAAGGCGTTCACCATGTCGCCTCCGCTCCAGGTGAGGGCGCCCTCGGGCGAGAGGCGGTGCTCGGTGAGCAGCGACGCGTAGAACGAGTACGCATCCACGGCTTCGGGCGAGTCCATGCCGGAGACCCACGTGCCGTCCTCCTCGGTGGCGATCTCGCCGCCCCACGCCCACACGTTGGGCAGGTAATACCACTGTCCGCCGCCGGCGACGCCGAAGCCGTACATATCGGGGTACGCCTCCTGGAATGCGAGACCGGTCGTCACGACCTCGTCCCAGGTCGTCGGCGGCTCCAGACCTGCCTCCTCAAACAGGTCGGCACGGTAGACGAGCGCGCGGACTGCGGCGTTCCACGGGTACCCGTAGACCTCGTCGTCGAGGATGACGCTCTCGGCGGCGGCGGGCACGTAGGTCTCGCGGACCTCTTCGGGGTCGCGGCCCGTGGGCTGCAGTGCACCGAGCGAGGCGAACTCCGGTACCCAGGTGTTGCCGACGAGTCCGACGCACGGGGCCGTCCCGCTGGAGATCGCGGTGATGTATTGCTGGTGGGCATCGGATCCGCCGACGAAGCGCAGTTCGATGTCGACGTCTTCGTTGCCGAACTCGTCCACGAGGTCCTTCCAGTACTGCTCGTACTCGGCACCCCAGTCGCTGAGCCAGACCTCCATCGTGCCGCTCTCGGCGCCGCCTGTCTGCTCGCCGCCGCCACCTGCGGCGCAGCCGGCAAGGGCAGCGAGGGCGCCGCCGGCGATGGCCGCCAGGGCGACCGCACGTGATCGTGTTCTCATTGGTTCTCTCCTCGCGCTGGGTTATCGGGGTACTTCGGTGTATCCGTGTTGCGTCTATCGAGTCAGGAGGGGGACGGCGGTACGGGGCTGCCACAGGTCGCCGGCGGCCGCCTCGACGAAGCGTGCGACACGAGCGGGGTCGACCTCGTTCCAGGTGTTGCCGTCGCGCTTGAGCGAGGAACCGACGAGGACCCCGTCCGCGACCTGGAGGATGTCGGCGATCGTCTCCGCGCGGACTCCGGTGTTCACGAGCACCGCCGTGTCGGGCACGGCCAGCTTGGCCTCGCGCACCTCCGCGAGGTCCACCGCGACGCCCGTCGCGGAGCCGCTGACGAGGATGCCGTCGGCCAGCGAGCTGAACACGGCACTGTGGGCCACTTTGCCGATCGGGCGTGCTGCGAGGGGTGCGGCGAACTCCGCAGTGATGTTGAAGAAGCACTTCACATCGGCGCCGATGTTGCGGCGGAGCTTGAGCGCGGCGTTCGGATCGGTGTTCCACAGCCCCATCTCGCTGGCGTACACCCCGGTGAACACCTCGCGGACGAATCGGGCGCCGGTCGCGTGGGCGATGGAGATCGCGGCCTGCGGATCCCACAGCACGTCGACTCCGAAGGGGATGTCCAGATCCGCTGCCACCGACGTGACGACTGCGGTCATCGCGGCGACGACCTCCGGCCCGGCGATGGCGGAGTAGGGGCGATCGTTCTCGTTGCAGAAGAGCACGGCGTCCACGCCGCTGGCCGCGAGGACGGACACGTCCCGGGCGACGCGATCGCGGATCGCGTCAATCCCGCCCTTCTCGTCATACAGCGGATATCCCGGGAGCGCCGGCAAATGAGCCATCGCGATGATGGCCTTCGACTTGCCGAACAGATCCTGAATGATGGTCATGGAGCACTCCTCGCTACCCGATCTTGTGGAAACATCGGCAACTTATGGCCACTAAAGCCTCGCCGTCAAGCAAATTCGTGCACATTCGTGCAGAAAATCGGGACGTAATGTGTATGTAACGACGCGTAACGCCCCGATTACATGCAGAAGCGGGCGCATACGGCCTATGATGGCGCCGAAGGAGGATGCATGCTCACAGCCGCGCGCCGCTCGCTGATTCAACAAGAACTCGAGTCAGCGACCTACGTGACCACGAGCGACCTCAGCTCGCGCCTGGACGTCGACGTGTCCACGGTGCGCCGTGACCTGATCGCGCTGGAGCGGGAGGGAATCCTCGTGCGCCGACACGGTGGCGCGATGCTCGTGGACTCGCGCACCGACGCCGACATCCCCTACAGCTACAAGGCGACCCTGCGCACCGCTGAGAAGACGGCGATCGCTGCCAGGGCGGCGGCGATGGTCGCGCCGGGCGAGATCGTCATCGTGGACAGCGGGTCGACCACGTTCGAGATGGTCCTCGCCCTGCGCGACGTCTCCGATCTGACGGTGGTGACCAACGATCTGCAGATCGCCCGGACGGTCGCCGACATCGAGGGCTGGCGGCTGCTGGTCACCGGTGGCGCCCTGATGGAGCACGTCTACACGCTTTCCGGCGAGGCGGCGGTCAGGTTCTTCGAAGACGTTCGCGCGGACTGGACGTTCCTGGGTGCCGACGCGGTCGATCCCCGGCTCGGAGTGACGAACTCCAACCCCCAGGAGGCGCAGGTCAAGCGGGCGATGATCGCCGCATCGAACGAGACCGTGATCCTCGCGGACTCGTCCAAGCTCAATCGGAGGTCGGTGAGTCCGGTCGCTCAGATCGCCGATGTGAAGCATCTGATCACCGATGGGGGTCTCGATGTCGACAGCCGAGCCGCGTACGGTCCCGGCCTCATCATCGTCGATGCGCGATGAGAACGTCGATGCGGGATGAGAACACCGTGCCGTGAGCGCACGAAGTGCCCAGCCCCGCTCCTAGTCCACCAGCGCGCGTGACGCGGCGTGCACGTTCGCGGGGCGCTCGAGGCCGAGATGGTCGCGCAGCGTGGCCCCCTCGTACTCGGTCGGGAACACGCCGAGGCGTTGCAGCTCGGGGATGACGCCGGTCGCGAACGCCTCGAACTGGGCCGGTTGGGTGGCCGACAGCACGTTGAACCCGTCGACGGCACCGGCGTCGCCCCACGCCGCGAACTCGGCCGCGATGTCGGCGGGAGTTCCGACGATCATGGACGCGTGCACCGTCGCGGTCACGACCAGGTGGCGGAACGTGGGCGGACGGTCGCCGCCGAGGACCCGCCCGGTCCGCTCCGCGACGAGCGCGGCGAGCTCGAGGCCGAGCGTCGAGAACGCCGCGGCGAGCCCGGGCGGCACCGGGTCGTCCGGCCGGAACCCGTCGAGGCCGACGCCGACGAGTCCGGCGAGGTGGCCGAGCGAGCGCTCGGCGGGGAACGCCCGCGGTGGAGCATCCGCCCAGTCCTCGCCGACCGCGACCAGCTCGGTGAGCCGGTCTGCGATCGCCTGGGCGTGCGCGCGCGTCTGGCCGACGACCGGGAGCACCGGGACGATGACCTTCAGGGTGCGGTCGTCGCGGCCCGCCTCGAACGCGAGCGCGCGCAGCTCCTCGCGGAGCTCGATCGCGCGGCCGATGCCGGGCACCGCGACCAGCGCGACATCGGCGCTCCGCGCCGCGAACAGCCGCGCGCGCGGCGATGTGCCGGAGTGCACGATCGGCAGGTGGCCCTGCACGGGCCGGATGACGTTCAGCGGTCCGGCGACGCGCACGTGCGCACCCTGGAACCTGGTGGGGTGCAGGCCGGCCGGGTCGAGGTAGCGCCCGGTCTCGGCGTCGGCGACGATCGCGTCGTCCTCGAACGAGTCCCACAGCCGCCTGAGCACGGTCTCGAACTCGCCGGCCCGGTCGTACCTGCGGTCGGCGGGCTCGCGCACGTCGCGCCCGTGGTTGGCGTCGGCGTCGGGGTCGGCCGCGGCCACGAGGTTGAGCCCGGCGCGTCCGCCCGAGAGGAGGTCGATCGACGCCGTGGCACGCGCGAGCGCATACGGGTCGGCGTACGTCGTGTTGGCGGTCGCGATGAGGCCGATGCGGCTGGTCACCGCGGCGAGATAGCTGACGGCTGAGAGCGGGTCGATGCGTGCCACGAGGTGCGGGTCGCGGTGCTCGAGCTCGGGCCCGGTCGCGAGCCAGTCGCCGAAGAACAGGTAGTCGAGTCGCGCGGCCTCGGCGATCTCGGCGGTGCGCCTGAGCGCGGCGGCGTCGCCGCGCGGGTCGCGGTGCGCGCCGGGCACCCGCCACCCCGACGGGTACGCGCCGAGGGTGCGCACCATGGCGCCGATGATGAGTCGAGACATGCGCGGAAGACCTCCCCGCTGCCGACGTTACGAATCGCTCGCGCCCGGCGCGACCGCCGTCGTCACATGGGTTGATCGACCGTCATACGGCGAGATTCTGGGTCATCTGACGTCACGTGCCGCGTTCTGGGCAGGAGCTATTAAAAAGGCCCGGGCGTCCCGCGCGCCTGCGCCTCGAAGACGTCGACCACCTTCTGCGGCGGATCGAGGTACACGATGTGGATGTATGACCCGTCTGCGATGCCGTCCCCACCGATGGCCTGGACTTGCAGCACCTTGATGCCCCGCTCTTGGAGATACCGCTCGAACACCTCGGTCCTCTGCGTGAGGAACTCCGGCTCTGTCGGGTCAGCAGCTCCGACATACCACGGGTTCCGAACGTACACGGTGTCCGGGTTCACCTCGTAGAGCACGATGTTCATAGCCCGGCCGTTCTCTGGCATGAGCTCGGCGGCCATCACAGACTTTTGTGTGGGTGCATCCGAGGAGGAGAACGTCAAGGTCCCGACCTCTCCCCAGGTATTCTTGCGCACCGCATTCCAGTACTTCGGGCTGCCGTCGGCGTTGTGCATCACCATCCAGCCGGTCAGCTCGTGAATCCTGGTGTACTTCGTTCGGGCCTGCGCCAGGGTCATGCCGGAATTGACCTTGGTTTGTGGAAGAGGATTCTCGAGCCCGGCGATTCGACCGGCGATGGCGCGCTCGGCGCGCTCCACACCTCTCGCGAGCGCGCCCGCGACAGCGCCCGCCGCAAGCCCGACCCCGCCGAGCACGGCGCTCCCCGCACCCAGCCCCAGGGCGAGGTCATCGTCCATGAACTCCGGTTTGACCGCGTCCACGGTGAGCGCGGTCGCCACCGCGGTGTCCGCGACGGCCGCAATCGTGGCCAGCCCCAGCGCCACGTCGGTGGCCGTCATGATCGCGCCTCCGGCCATTCCGGGGAGGACTGACATTGCGAGCGTGGTCGCGTAGGCGGCCGCGCCGAGCCCGATCAGCGAGAGCGCGAGCCCGACGCCGGCGAGCGAGATCGTGAGCCAGTCGACCTTCGCGGTCCGGCCGCTCGGGTCGACGTGCGTGATCGGGTTCGCATCGCCGAACCAGTACCGGTTGTGCTGATCGGCGGGGTCGCGCTGCTGGAACCGGCGGGTCTCGGGGTCGTAGCTGCGGATCTGCAGATGCTGGGTCCCGGTCGGGTTCGTGTACTCGCCCGCGTATCGGAACGGCTGGTAGGTCACGTCGCCGACGAGCAGGGCGGCGGATGCCTCGGGGTCGCCCTGCGGGCGCACACCCAGCCCGTAGTCGTCGTACGCGTACCTCTCGGTCACGGCACCCCCGCCGTCGGTCAGGTCGCTGACGTTGCCGTGCCGGTCGTGCCCGGAGTAGGCGGTTCCGCCGGCGATCGTGCGGGCGTGCCGCATCGCGCCGATCAGGTACGACCCGGCCGCCCAGTCCCCGGGGTCGGCCGCACCGGTGTCAGGCGTGTGCGTGTCGGCGAGCAGCGCCGTGCCGTCCCAGTAGAACCGGGTCGCCCGTTCGGCGCCCGTGCCGGGGTCCGTGGCCGCGAGCTGCCGGCGCTGCCCGGTCGCCCAGTAGGACGTGCGGATCGCCTCGCCCGCCGGGCTGAGCTCCTCGATGGCGCGGTTCTGCGCGTCGTAAGCGTACCTCGTGCCGTCGTGACCAGACACCTGACGGCCGAGCTCGTCGTATCGGAAGCCCTCGTCGGCGACGCGCGACTCGCCCGCGGCGTTCGCGTGCCTGATCGTCGCGCCGGTCGGCCGGTCCGCGGGCTCCTCGGCGCCGTCGTCGGGAAACGTGTACGTCTGCTCCTGGACGACGCGCTCACCGGACGCGTCGCCGACGAGCACCGTGCGCCCAGTGAGCGCGCCGCGGTCCGAGTACTCGGACACCACGCGCGTCGCGCCGTCGGACAGCGCGCTCGAGTACGCGACCTGGCCCGAGGCGGCACCCACCGCGGCGGCAGGCTCCGGCATGTCGGGCCAGCCCGACGCGAACCCCTCGACCGGCTGCCAGGTCCGCTCGCTCAGCACCTCGGCCGACACCGCGTCGACGACCCGGACCCGGTCCACCGCGCTCCGCCCGTCGGCCAGGCTCTGCCACGCGAACTCGGTGACCGCACCCGACACGCCGCTCAGTCGCGACACCATCCCGTCGGGCGCGTACCCGACCGACGTGCGCCCGCCGACCGCGTCGACCACGCCGCCCACACGCCCGCCGGCGAGCTCGACCGACGAGGCGTGCCGGCCGGCGCCGGCTCGGGTCGCGACCTCGACGCGGCCCGGATCCGACCAGTCCAGCTCGGTCACCACACCCACCTCGGTGACGACCGACGTCAACCGGTGCGCGTCGCCCGCGGCCCACGTCCAGTCGACCCGGTTCCCGAACCGATCCTCCCTGGCGATCGGGTCGCCGTCGGCGTCGAAGTACGACACCGTGCCGCCGAGCTCCAGCAGCCGGAACGCGAACTGACGCGCCCCGACCAAGCCATCGGCCCGGCCGGGCAGCTCGCCCGGCACCTGCTCGAAACGGAGATCGGTCATCGGGTACCCCGAAAGCCCGGACGGCGCGGTGGCATCGGCCGCGAAGACCTCGCCCCTGGACGGGAACACCCGGACCCCGCCGCGCACGTCCACGAAGCCGACGCCGGCGATCGACCATGCTTCGCCGAGCCCGAACCGGTCGACACCGGCCAGCTGCGAGCTCCACGCCAGCCCGATCCCACCCGCCGGCAGGACGAACGACACCGCCCCCGAGGCCTCGCCTACCGCGGCTTCGACCCCGTCTCCCACCGCGAACCCGCCGGCTGGCAGCGCCTCGCCGCCCTCGGCCGGGTCCGCGGCCCACGAAGGCGAGACCACTCCGCCCACCACCGCCGCGCAGACCACCGCGCCCAGCGCGACCGACCGCGCACCATGCCGCATCACCTGTACCACCATGCGGGGAGTATATTACAATATGTCCTCCGTGTGGGGCCTGTGAGAAAGTTCTTGGGACCTGTGACACATATGGGGGCCGCCTCGATCCGGATGCCTCGTGTCGGTGGCCCGCCGTAGCGTGCCGCCTATGGGTGAGGGGTGTGTCAGTACGGGCGCGGCCGGCGTGCGGTGCGACCGCCCGGTGGTGCCGGGCGCACCGGTGGCACTGTGCGCGGCGCACCTCGCCGCGGCGCACGAGTGGGTCGAGCGTGAGGTGGGCGTCGCCGACCTGCTGCCCGCGCCGTGCACCGCGTGCGGGCACGCCGTCGGTGCGCGCTACCCGTCCGGCTGGATCTGCGCGCGCTGCGAGTGGCGGTTCGGCGACGTGCCCGACGCCGAGCTCATCGCGCTCGGCGAGCTTCGCGTCGACGTCGTGTACTACGTGCGCTGGCGCGATCAGGTGAAGATCGGCACGACCGCGAATCCGAAGCGCCGGCTCGCCGCGCTTCCGGTCGAGGAGGTGCTCGCGTTCGAGCGCGGCGACCGGCTCGTCGAACGGCGCCGGCACGAGCAGTTCGCGGCGCACCGCTTCCCGCGCACCGAGTGGTTCCGGCTGCACGACGAGCTGCTCGCGCTCACCGACGAGCTGAGCGCGGGCGTCGACGACCCGTGGGTGCTCGTCGACCGCTGGACCTCGCGCCGGCTCGCGGCCCGGGCGTAGGGTGGGCGCGTGAGCGCGACGACGGAGTCCGAGACCCTCGAGATCGACGGGCGCGAGGTGCGCGTGAGCCACCCCGGCAAGATGGTGTTCCCCGAGCCGGGCCTGACGAAGCTCGACCTCATCCGCTACTACCTCGCCGTCTCCGACGGCGCGCTGCGCGGCGCGGGCGGCCGGCCCATGGTGCTGAAGCGCTTCGTGAAGGGCATCGACCAGGAGGCGTTCTTCCAGAAGCGCGCACCCGAGAAACGGCCCGACTGGATCGACACCGCGACCCTGCACTACGCGCGCGGCACGTCGGCCGAGGAGGTCGTGGTGCGCGACGCGGCGGCGCTCGCGTGGGTCGTGAACCTCGGATGCATCGACCTGAACCCGCACCCGGTGCGCGCGGAAGACCTCGATCATCCCGACGAGCTCCGCGTCGACCTCGACCCGATGCCGGGCGTCGAGTGGGCGCAGCTCGTCGACGTCGCGTTCGTCGTGCGCGAGGTCCTCGCCGACCACGGGCTCACGGGCTGGCCGAAGACGTCGGGCTCACGGGGCATCCATCTGCTCGTCAGGCTCGAGCCGCGCTGGGAGTTCCCCGACGTGCGCCTCGCGGCCGAGACGATCGCGCGTGAGGTCGCGACCCGTGTGCCCGACCTCGCGACCGCCCGGTGGTGGAAGGAGCAGCGCGGCGAACGCGTGTTCGTCGACTTCAACCAGAACGCGAAGGACCGCACCGTGGCGTCGGCCTACTCGGTGCGCCCGCGGCCCGACGCGCGCGTGTCGACCCCGCTCGGCTGGGACGAGCTGCGGCTCCGCCGCCCCGAGGAGTTCACGGTCGCGACGGTGCTCGACCGCTTCGCCGAGCTCGGCGACCCGATGGCGGGCATCGACGATGCGGCCGGCCGCCTCGACTCGCTGCTCGCGCTGGCCTCCGACCTCGGCCCGGTCGAGCGCGACGAGCGCGAGCTGCCCGTGATCGAGATCGCGCGCGCCGAGACGAAGGACGAGGCGCTCGACGGGTTCGAGCGGTGGAAGGCGCGGCACGCGAAGGTCGTCGAGCATCTGCGCCCGGCCGACGTGCTCGTCGACGGCATGCGCGGCTCGAGCTCGCTCTGGTACCGGGTGCGCGTCAACCTCGAGCACGTGCCCGAGGGCGAGCGGCCCGAGCAGGCGCCGCTCGAGGTCGACTACGACCCGTGGAAGGGGCGCGCGCCTGGCGCGTGAGGTTCGCCGGGCACGAATCGGTCAGTCCTCGTACCTCGAGTTCGGATCATCGGGACCCGACTCGCCGTCGCTTCGCAGGGCGACCTTCTGCCTCACGGGACCTGGAGCGTTGAGATACCATACCCGCGCCGGCTCCTTGGGACCTCCGTTGTACGGGAGATAGACGCGGATCACCTGGATCCGGTGCTTCTGCACGAGCTGCCTCAGACCATCGCTCGTGATCGTCGCGCTCTTTCCTGCGATCGTCAGGAACGCTGCTTCCTCGCCACCGACGACGTACCGGGGGTTCAGCACGGCGAAGAACCATTTCGTCATATCCGAATGGCCGTCGTCGTGGAGCACGACGTCGAGCGCCTTCGCGTTCGGAGGCATGGCGTCGATGGCTGGGAAGGCGGAATCCACGGGCTGCTTCCGATATTGCTGGAAGACCGTCGCGGGCTCGTCGAAGAGCTGGGTGTCAGCGAGGTGTTCCCAGTGCACGAGCTCGCCGTGTTTCGTGTGGGTCACTTTCCACCCCGTGAGCCGTGCGGGACTCCAGTTCTGCTGGAGCGCCTCGTTCCAGTTCCGCACGGGAGCGAGTTTCCGGAGCGCGGTGGCGCCTCCGGCGACGAGGCCGAGCGCGCCGGCCGTGACGCCGAGCGCGAGCGCGACGTCGTCGTCGAAGAGGTCGGTGCTGAACTCATCGACCGCGAGCGCCGCACCGAGCCCGACGTCCGCGACCGCGGCTCCGATCGTGATGCCCAAGGTGACCTTCGTCGCGGTCATGATCGCCCCGAAGCTCCCGACCCCGGTCATCGCGACCGTCGCGGACGTGAGCGCACCCCAGAACCCGATGACGGACAGCGCCAGACCGACGCCCGCGATCGCGAGACCGAGCCAGTCGAGCTCGCCCTTCCGCCCGCTCGGGTCGACGTAGCTGATCGGGTTCGCGTTGCCGAACCAGTACGGGTTGTGCTCGTCGGCGAGGTCGAGCTGGTGGAACCGGCGCGTCTCGGCGTCGTAGGTGCGCACCTGCAGGTGCTGCGTGCCGGTCGGATCGGTGTACTCGCCCGCGTACCCGAAGGGTTGATGGCTCACGTCGCCGACGAGGGCGATGGCGGATGCCTCGGGGGCACGCTCGGGCCGCGGGCTCGCGCCGTAGTCGTCGTACTCGTAGCGGGCGGTCACGGCACCGGTGTCGTCGGTCAGGCCGGTCACGTTCCCGTGCCGGTCGTGCCCGTAGTAGGCGGCCACCACGCCCGCGCGCTGGTCCCCGCCCGCGGTGGTGGTGCGGGCGTGCCGCATGACCCCGGACAGGTACGAGCCCGCGGCCCGTTCGGTCGCGACCTCGGCCTGGGCGTCGACGGTGTGCGTGTCGGTGAGCAGGCTCGCGCCGTCCCAGTAGAACCGGGTCTGCCGGTCGGCACCCGTGACCGGGTCGGTGGCGGTCAGGTCGCGGCGCTGCCCGGTGACCCAGTACCCGGTGCGGATCACCTCACCGCCCGAGGTCGTCTCGAGCACCGGCCGCCCCCGCCCGTCGTACGCCGTCGTGACGGTGTTGCCCATCACATCGGTCGCCGCGAGCGGCTGGCCGTGGACCAGGTCGGTCACGGTCGTCGTGGTCGCCGCGAGCCCGGTGCCCGCCGCGACCGTCTCCGTCACGGTCAGCTCGCCCGAGCCGAGATCGACGGACTTGCCCCGTGCGGTCACGACCGGCTCGCCGGCACCACCCTGCGGGAACATCCGCTCGTCGGTGACGAACCCGTCATCGGCGACCTCGAACTCCGACCGGCCCACGCGCGATAGGGACCACACCGCGCCATCGCGTCTTCCAGAGACCCATCCGCACAATATATCACTATGCAGAGGAAGTGCTCGTGGCGTGTGGACGACCGGAGCACCTCGCGCGCGGGCGGACCGTGCCACCGCATCCGGCCGCGGTCGTCAACCCCTCGACGAAGGTCGGGCGTCGCGCGAGGCTCGAGTCATGGATACGCAAGGTCTCACCGCGGTCGCGCTCGTCTGCTCGCTCAAGCCGAGCCCCGCCCCGTCGAGCAGCGAGAAGCTCGCGCGCGAGGTGCTCGCCGAGCTCGCGCGGAACGGCGTCGCCGAGGGCGACGTCGTGCGCGTCGTCGACCACGCGATCGCTCCCGGCGTCGAGAAGGACATGGGCCAGGGCGACGACTGGCCGGCGATCCGCGACCGGGTGCTCGCGGCCGACGTCATCGTGTTCTCGACGCCCACCTGGATGGGCCACATGTCGAGCGTCGCGCAGCGCGTGCTGGAGCGGCTGGACGCCGAGCTCGCCGAGACGGATGCCTCCGGCAGGCCGACGATGTTCGGCAAGGTGGCCGTGATCGCGGTCGTCGGCAATGAGGACGGCGCACATGCGATCATCGCCGACGTCGCTCAGGGCCTGAACGATGTGGGGGTCACGATTCCCGCGCAGGGCGGCACGTACTGGAACGGTGCCGCCATGGAGACGACGGACTACAACGACCTGCCGTCGACGCCCGAGACGACCGCGGCGGCGACGGCGACGGCCGCCCGCAATGCGGCGCACGTCGCGGCGCTGCTCAAGGGCGAGCCGTACCCGGTTCCGCCGAGCTGAGCGGGGTCGCGGAGCTTGGCGGCGCGGCCGAGCCGAGCAGGGCGAGAGGTCAGTACAGCTCAGGATCTTTCCGGTAGTTGAGCTTCGGCCGCGAGTGCGTCCGCGCGTCGCGGAGTGCGCCTTCGACTTTCTGGAAGAACTTGCGATTCCACAGCTGGCCGACGACGGGATGCGACGGCCAGTCGGCCCGCATCGCGGTGTTGTACGGATCGGGCTTGATATAGAGCAGGGTGATGCCCCGCTCCCGCATGAACTCGTCCAGCCGCGCTCCGGTGATCGGGTCCCCGATGTACGGCTGCTCCTGGGGTCGGAGGTTCGAGTACATCGAGTTCCGGATCAGATATTCGGAGTCTGAGTGCCCCGCACCTCTCTTGACCATGACGACCTTGATCGCGCGGACGCGCTTCCCGACCACCTGGTCACCGCTGTGCAGGGTGCTCGCGTCCAGCCCTCCCCCGATGCCCTTGATGTTCTTCGCCCGATCGAGCACCGGTCCCGACATGAACTCGTGGATCCGCCGAACCAGCTGACCTTCCTCGGTCGTGTGCTGGTAGGCCTTGAGGCGCCCGTCCTTGGTGTGCCGCAGCCGCCACGCGGTGAGCTCCCAGTTCGACCAGAACTTCTGCACGGCCTCGCGGAGGTTCTTCGGCGGCCTGAACCGCGCGAAGAGGCCCGTGGCCCCGCTCATGGCACCGAGCGCGAGCGTCGCGACGCTGAGCCCGAGCTCGACGTCGTCGTCGATGACGTCGAAGACGGCCTGATCGAACGCGAGGGCCGCGCCGATGCCGACATCGAGGGCGGCCGCGCCGATCGTGACCCCCAGCGCCACCTTCGTGCCGGTGAGCACGGCCGCCCAGCTGCCGGCGCCCGCGATCGCCGCGCCGGCCGTGCCCGCCGCCACGCCGAGCCCGATGAACGAGAGCATGAGACCCGCGCCGGCGAGCGCGATGGCGAGCCAGTCGGGCTCGCCGGTGCGGCCCGTGGGGTCGACGTGCGTGATCGGGTTCGCGTTGCCGTACCAGTAGGCGTTGTGCTGGTCGGCCGGATCGAGCTGCTGGAAGCGCCGCGTCTCGGGGTCGTAGGTGCGGACCTCGAGGTGCTGGCCGCCGGTCGGGTCGGTGTACTCGCCGGCGTACCCGAACGGCTGACGGGACACGTCGCCGACGAGCATCGAGGCGGGTGTCTCGCCATCCGCCTGCCCGCCCAGTCTGACGCCGTAGTCGTCGTACCCGGAGCGTTCGGTCACCGCGCCGGTGCGGTCGGTGAGGTCGGTCACCCGCCCGAGGTCGTCGAACTCGAAGCGCTCCTCCACGGTGCGCGCGGCCCCGAGCGCGTCCAGGTACGTGACCGCCGCGTGCGTCGGGCGGGTCACCGGCAGCTCGCCGTCCGCTTCGGGGTAGGTGTACGACTGCTCGTGGGCGACACGCTCGCCGGATGCGTCGCGAACCAGCACCTGCCGCTCGACCAGCAGGTGCCGGCCGCTGTACTCCGACACGACGCGCGTGGCCCCGTCGGACACGGCCGTCGAGTACCGCAGGTCGTCGACCGCCGCACCGGCGCTCGCGTCCGGCACGAGCGGCCAGCCCGAGGCGACGCCCTCGCCCGGCTGCCAGGACCGTTCCGTGATCGCCTCGCCCGTGAGCGCATCGATCACCCGGATCCGGTCGACCGCGGACGAGCCATCCGCCATCGCCCGCCACCCCACCTCCATCGCGGCACCCGACGCGCCGGCCAGCCGCGAGACGAGCCCCGCTTCCGAATACCCGACGGCCGAGCGCCGGCCGACCGCATCGAGCACCCCGCCCAGTCGCCCGTGTTCGATCGCGACGACCGACCGCACCGGCGCCCGCGCGCCGACCGACGTCGACACCACCACGCGCCCCGGATCCGACCAGTCCAGCGTGGTCGCGACGCCGGAGTCGGTCACGACCCCGACCAGGCGGTGCCCGGCCCGCTCATCCCACTCCCAGTCCACCCGGTTCCCGAACGCGTCGACTCGCGCGACCGGGTCGCCCGCGGCCGAGAAGTACGACACCGTGCCGCCGAGCTCGGTCAGGCGGTAGGCGTAGGCCCGCTCGCCGGCGACCCCGTCGCCACGCGCGGGCAGCGCGCCGGGCACCTGCTCGAACCGGACATCCCCGAGCTCGTAGCCGGACAGGCCGCTCGGCACCGAGGCATCCGCCTCGACCAGCTCGCCGCTCGCGGGCAGCACGCGCAGCCCGCCGCGGATGTCCACCGAGCCCACGCCGCCGATCGACCACCCCTCGCCGAACCCGAACCGATCCACCCCGGCCAGGCGGGAGTCCCACGCGAGCGCGATGCCGCCGGCGGCCAACTCGAACGACAACGCGCCCGACCGCTCGTCGACGAACCCTTCGACGCCGTCACCCACCGCGAAGCCGCCCGCCGCGGGCGTCGCGCCCACCGCACGGCTCGGCGCGGCCGCCCAGACCGGCGAGATCTCGCCGCCGACGACGCCCGCGCAGACCAGGATCCCGACCGCCCAGGCCACAGACGACGAAGCGGAGCGCGCCTGACGATTCCTCAGCATGGTGTGGAATATATCAGCGTCTTAAGATCGGACACAAAGAATATTCACTGCGCAGCCGCAATGCGGCCTCGACACGCCGAACGATGCCACCGAAAGGCCGGCCGTCACGGGCGGTCGAGACTGATCGAGACCGATCGTCGGAAATGCCCGACCGGTCACGACCGGTCCGCTGTTGTAGCGAGGGCGGGACTCGAACCCGCGACACCACGATTATGAGCCGTGTGCTCTAACCACCTGAGCTACCCCGCCGCGAGGCCACCCGGCACAGCCGGGAGAACCAGAGCCCCGAGTCAGGATTGAACTGACGACCCCTTCCTTACCATGGAAGTGCTCTACCACTGAGCTATCGGGGCACGCTGTCGACTCAGCACCCGCTGAATCAGCAACCGTACGAGGATATCACCTCGCGAGGGGTGCTCCGAACCGGCGGTCGCCACCCGCGGTGCAACCCTCATCCCGATTCGGAGGGGTGTCCTAGGGTGTTCCGCATGGCAACCGAATGGTGGCGCACGGCCGCGATCTACCAGATCTACCCCCGCTCCTTCGCCGACGCCGACGGCGACGGCATGGGCGACCTCACCGGGGTCACCGCGCGGCTGCCCGAGCTCGAGGAGCTCGGCATCGATGCGATCTGGCTCTCGCCGTTCTACACCTCGCCGCAGCGCGACGCGGGCTACGACGTCGCCGACTACTGCGACGTCGACCCGCGCTTCGGCACCCTCGCCGACTTCGACGCCATGCTCGAGGCGGCGCACGCGCGAGGCATCCGCGTCATCATCGACCTCGTGCCGAACCATTCGTCCGACCGGCACGTCTGGTTCCAGGCGGCGCTCGCCGCGGGCCGCGGCAGCGCGGAGCGCGCGCGGTATCTGTTCCGCGACGGCCGCGGGCTGAACGGCGAGCTGCCGCCGAACGACTGGCAGTCCGTGTTCGGCGGCCCCGCCTGGACTCGCGTGCTCGAAGCCGGCGGCGAGCCGGGCCAGTGGTACCTGCACCTGTTCGACAGCTCGCAGCCCGACTTCGACTGGGCGAACGACGAGGTGCGCGCGGAGTTCCGCCGCATCCTGCGCTTCTGGCTCGATCGCGGCGTCGACGGGTTCCGGGTCGATGTCGCGCACGGTCTCGTGAAGGCCGAGGGCCTACCCGACTGGACCCCGCCTGCGGCCGGCGGCAGCATGGGCGGCGCCGCGCACACGACCGTCGGCGAGGCGGCGACGGGCGTGCCGCTCGAGCCCGGCATCAGCGAGGAAGAGGGCGACGACGCCCCCTACTGGGCGCAGGAGGGCGTGCACGAGATCTACCGCGAGTGGCGGCGCCTGCTCGACGAGTACCCCGGTGAGCGCATCCTGGCGGCCGAGGCGTGGGTCGACCCGCTCGCGAAGGTCGCCGCGTGGGTGCGCCCCGACGAGATGCACCAGGCGTTCAACTTCGCCTACCTCGAGACCCCCTGGCAGGCCGACGCGCTCAGGCGCGTCATCGACGACTCGCTCGAGGCGTTCGCCGCGGTCGGCGCGCCGTCGACCTGGGTGCTCTCCAACCACGACGTCGTCCGGCACGCCACCCGGCTCGCCCTGACCGAGGAGAACCCGCAGGGCCACGGCGTGGGCCCGTCGACGCCCGGCATCGGCGATCCCGCGGTCGGCCTGCGGCGGGCGCGCGCGGCGACCGCGCTCATGCTCGCGCTTCCGGGGTCGGCATATCTGTACCAGGGCGAGGAGCTCGGCCTGCCCGAGGTCATCGACCTGCCCGACGACGCACGCGAAGACCCCACGTGGTTCCGCACGGGCGGCGAACGGTACGGCCGCGATGGCTGCCGCGTGCCGATCCCGTGGGAGGCGGAGGCGCCATCGTACGGCTTCGGGCCGTCGGATGACTCGTGGCTGCCGCAGCCCGCGGCGTGGGCTGAGCTCGCACGCGATCGACAGCACGGCGTGCCCGGGTCGACGCTCACGCTGTACCAGACCGCCCTGCGCCTCCGGCGCGAGCTCGGCGTCGCCGAGGGCGAGCTCGAGTGGCTGCCCGGGCTCCCGCCCACGGTCGTGGCATTCAGCAACCGTGACGTGACGGTCGTCGCGAACCTCGGCGACACCGCGGTGCCGCTTCCGGCGGGCGACCTCGTGCTCGCGTCCGGTCCGGTGACCGGCGAGCTGCCCGGGGACACCACGGTCTGGATGCGAGGCGGGACCTCGCGCCGGTAGGCCGGATCAGTTGGTGTTGGCGTAGAGCCACTCGAGCGGGTCGACCTTCTTGCCGTCGATGCCGCCCAGCCGGATCTCGAAGTGCAGGTGCGGCCCGGTCGACATGCCCGTCGAACCCGTCGTGCCCACGACGTCGCCGACGCTGACCGTGTCGCCCTTCTCGAACCGGCGCGAGTCGTACTGCATGTGCGCGTACACGCTCGTGATGGTCTCGCCGTCGATGACGTGGTCGATCATCATGACCACGCCGAGCGAGCCGCCCGCGTCGGTCGAGTTCGAGACCACGCCGTCGGCGATCGCCTGGATCTCGGCGCCGAGGCCCGGGTTGAAGTCCTGGCCGCCGTGGTCGCTCGAGCAGCCCGCACAGCTGCGGGGGCCGAACTGGTCGCCGATGTGCACGCCGACCGCGAACGGCCACTGGACGGTGCCCGACGGGTTGTTCGTGAACGTCGCCTCGGCCCGGATACCGGCCGCGCGCGCATACTCCTCGATGCTCTGGTGCTGGTAGCCCTCACGCTCGACGGTGGGCGAGGCGATGACATCACCGTCGACCTCGACGCGCTGGGTCGGGGCGTTCAGCTTCGCCGTCGCAGTGTCTTCGGCGGCGAGCGCGATCGCCTGCACCTCGGACGGCGTCAACAGCGAGAGCGCCGGAACCGAGGTCGCGAGCGCGAGGGTCGCGGCGAAGCCCATCGCCACCACCGCGCGCATGGCGCGGCGACCGCCGCCGCGCGTGGTCACGGCCGGGGCCGCGAGCGCGCCGCTGCTCGATGCGGACGCGCCGCGGTCGGCGACGGCCCCGCGAGCACGGTCGGTGTCGGCTTCGCGAGCGCGGCGGCCGGATGCCTCGTCGCCGGTCGCGCGGGCGCGCCGCCCGGAGACCTCGCCCGCCCGCCGCTCGCGGCGCGACACCGCGGCCGTGGGCTCGAGCATGACGACCTGCTCGGGGATGGCGGCGGGCTCGGGGGCGGGTGCCGCCGATGCCGGCTCCGCCGACACCTGGGCCGACTCGACGACCGCCATGACCGCCGTCGTGGGGGCGAGCGGCTCGGGTCGTGCCTCGGCCGGAGCCTCCGTCGCCTGGTTCGTCGCGGCCAGCGCCGCGGCGGCCGCTTCGCGCTCACGGCGCTCACGCCGCGTCAGGGGTTGCTCGGATGGCAGAGGGGCGGGCGTGCCTGGCGTTGAACCGTCGGGCACGAGGGGGGACTCGGGCACGTAGGGGAGCCTTCGCGTTCAGGGTGGATCGGACGGGAGATGATCATCACGTCAGCACGCCCCGAGAGACGTAACGCCGAGATAACGGATTGGTAAAGCGTAGCGTGCGACCTCGATTGTCGCCATCGAAGCTGGGGAACTCCTCCGCCACCAGGTGATGTGCCGTGAGATCGGCTCGACCGGGGCGGGTCCGACCCGTCCTAGGCGGGCGCGCCCGCCTCCCGGAGGGCTGCGACCAGGTCCTCATGCAGCCCAGGCACGGCGGCGACGAGGAACTCGTGGCTCTCGCGACCGCCGCCCGGGCCCGTGATCACGGCGCCCGCCTCGCGCGCGATGAGCGCACCGGCGGCGTGATCCCACGGGTTCAAGCCGACCTCGTAGAACGCGTCGAGCCGCCCGGCGGCGACGCTGCACAGGTCGAGCGAGGCCGCACCCATCCGGCGGAGATCGCGCACACGAGGCAGCAGGCGCGTGAGCACCTCTGCCTGCTCGCCCCGCCGCTCGGCCGCGTACGAGAACCCAGTGCCCACGAGCGCCTGTCCGAGGGCGACCTCGTCGACCGTGCGCAGCTCGCGCCCGCCGAGCCTCGCCCCGCCACCGGCGCTCGCCTCGAAGAGCTCGCCCGTGACCGGGTTCACGACCACGCCCGCGAGCGCGGTCCACGAGCCGGGCTCGGACGACTCGGAGACGACCGCGATGCTGACCGCCCACGACGGGATGCCGTAGAGGAAGTTCACGGTGCCGTCGATCGGATCCACGATCCAGTCGAGTCCGCTCGTGCCGATGTGCGTCGCCTCCTCCTCGCCGAGGATCCCGTCGTCGGGTCGCGCCTCGAGGATCAGCCGCCGGATGAAGGACTCGGTGTCGCGGTCGACCGCGGTCACGATGTCGGTCGGCGTCGACTTCGTCGCCGCGACCTCGACGCCCGCGCGCCGCGCCTCGAGCGCGAAGGACCCCGCGCTCACCGCGATGTCACGAGCGAGCACGAGGAGGTCGGCGGGCGAGGGCACGGAGGCGTCGGCGATCGTCATGCCCTCAACGCTACGGGGTATGCCTGAACAGCCGGCCCCAGCGAAACATGAGCAGACGTCACCTGAACTGGGGGCGAGTCATTCCGCCGTATTCGGGGCAAAGTTGGTACACGGCCCGAACCCGAATCGGGCCGCCGGAGCCGGTCCTCCCGACCGTTGGCGTTGCGAGCATCATCGACTCCCAGGGCACGCGCGGTTCACCCCACCTCGTGCGCCGACGCCCCGCCCCGGTTCCCCGACGGGAGGCGGGGCGTCATCCTGTGAGCCGCGGACGCCGACCCGCTCGCGAGCTCCGGATCACGATTCAGCGCGCTCGCCGAGCGCCGCGTCCGAGTCCGCCAGCGCACGCGCTCGCGCGCGTCCGAGGTGCTCGCGCATCGCGACCGCGGCCGCCTCACCGTCCCCGGTCGCGAAGGCCTCCACGATCGCCGCGTGTTCGGCGAACGCGTCGGCCACATCGACCGGACCCCGGACGACCACCTGGCGCATCCGGTGCGTGAGCGCCCCGAGCTGGTCGTAGAGCTCGACCAGGTACCGATTGCGCGCGTGCGCGAACACCACGGCATGGAAGGCCTCATCAGCCCGGAAGAACTCCCGGGTCAGCTCGAGCGGGATCTCGCCGCGCACCGCAACGATCCGCTCGACCACCACGCGATGCCGCTCGTGTGCGACCCAGAGGTCGGCGGCGGTCCGCTCGGCGTCGACGGCCGCCGACCGGGCCGCCCCGACCTCGAGCAGCACGCGGGCGTCGAAGAGCTCGGCCAGCTGGTCATGGTCGAGCGGTGGCGCGACCCGATATCCCTTGAGCGCTTCCCGGGCCACGAGGCCGGTCCGCTCGAGGTGCACCATGGCCTCGCGGACCGGGGTCGGCGAGACGTCGAGCTGGCGCGCGAGCAGGTCGATGGAGAGCCGGTCACCCGGCCGGAGCCCGCCCTGCAGCAGCATCTCGAGCAGACGGTCGTAGACCTGGTCGCGCAAGACGCGCCGGTCGACGTCCGCTCCAGCGACCATCACGTCCTCCAGGCGATCGAGCGAAGCGAGCCGCGACCCCGGGCCGAGCGGCGGGCTCCCAGTCTAGGCCGGTGACGCACCTGCGCCACCGGCGCCACGGACCCGCGGGAGGATCGTGCGCACCAACGTGGAGTCGTCGGCCGCAGCGGCACCCTGCGCGGCTCGCAGCACGTACAGCTGTTCGGCCGCCGCCGCGACGGGGGTGGCCAGGCCCACCGCGCGCGCGGCATCCCGCACGATGCCGAGGTCCTTGACGAAGATGTCGACGCGGCTGCGGGTCTCGGGCGTCTCGTCGTCGAGCGCCTCGAGCATGCGTGGTCCGCGGTCGGCGAGCATGAACGAGGCCGCGGCCCCGCTCGTCAGCGCCTCGAGCGACCGGGACGGGTCGAGACCGAGCGCCCTGGCGAGCGCGAGCGCTTCGGCGGCCGCGGCGATGTGCACCCCGCAGAGCAGCTGGTTCACGGTCTTCAGCGCCTGCCCCTGGCCGGGCGTCGCACCGACGACGACGAGCGTCGACGCGAGGGCGTCGAGGACGGGTTCGACCTTGGCGTATGCGGCCTGAGCCGCCCCGACGACGATGAGCAGGTCACCCGCACCGGCTCGCGTCGGTCCACCCGACACGGGGGCATCGACGAGGTCGACCCCGAGCCCCTGCAGCCGGTCGGCCACCCGCTCGATCGCCGCCGTTCCGATGGTGCTGGTCACGACCACGGTCGCACCCCGTCCGACCACCTCGGCGACGCCCTCCTCGCCGAAGAGCGCTTGCTCGAGCTGCTGCCCGTCGCGGACCGCGAGCAGGACGACGTCGGCGTCGTCGGCCGCGGCGCGCGCGGACGGCGACGGCGTCACTCCGGCTCGGGATGCCTCGGCCAGCCGCGCCTCGTCGAGGTCGAACCCGCGCACCTCGAAGAGGGTCGCGAGCCGGGTGGCCATGGGCAGGCCCATGGCTCCGAGCCCGAGCACGGCCACGGTGGACGCGGTCGCGGGGTGGGTGGTGCGGGCTCGGGTCATGTTCGACTCCCCATCGAGTTCGGATGCGCCTCACTGAATGGGTCAAATCCTATAGGATATGGGAATGCAGCACCAGGGACGGGCGCCCGCGACCGCGACTCACGGCATGACCAACGACGCCGGGACGACCACGATCGCGACCTGCCTGCACGGCGTTCCCTCGGTTCTCCGCGACGGGACCGCCCTGCACGACGCCCCGCTCGACGAATGGGACGAGACGTTCGCCGATCTCGCGGCCCTGGGGTTCACCGCCATCGAGCTCGCCGACAGCCATCTGCGGCCGGCGGACACCCCTCCCGCACGCGGCGGCGCGCTGCGTGCCCTCGCCGCCGAACACGGGCTGGCCATCCCCAGTCTGCACGTGCAGCGGGCCAGCATCCTCGCCCCCGGCCACGAGCGGGAGCACCTCAGGTACGCGCACCGCTCCATCGATGCGGCAGCCGAGTGGGGCATGCAGGTCTTCTCGACGGGGCTGCACCGGCCGTTCACCCCCGAGCAGCGCAGCGCACTGTGGTTCTGGACCGCCCAGGGGCCGGTCGACTCGACCGACCAGGAGACCTGGGCGGCGGCCGTCGCCGGGTTCCGTGAGCTCGGCCGTCACGCCGGCGAGGTCGGGCTGCGCCTCGCGCTCGAGATGTACGAGGACACGCTCCTCGGAACGGCGGCCTCGGCGGTCAGGCTCATCGAGGACATCGGCCTCGACCACGTCGGCCTCAACCCGGACATCGGCAACCTCATCCGCCTCAAGCGGCCGGTCGAAGACTGGCGCGAGGCCTACGCCATGACCCTCCCGCACGCCAACTACTGGCATCTGAAGAACTACCACCGCGACGAGGACCCCGGCCGAGGCTGGTACTCGGCGAGTCCGGCGACGCTCGAAGACGGCCTCATCGACTATCGCCGGGTCGTTCGCGATGCGCTCGAAGGCGGATACGACGGCATCTTCGTCATGGAGCAGTACGGCGGCGACAGCCTCGGGGTCTGCGCCACGAACGCCGCGTACGTGCGGCGGCTCCTCGAAGACCACGATCGTCGAGCCGACCGCCGGCGAGCACGCACCACATCGATCACCCCCACCGAACAGGAGCGACCATGACCGCCTTCCCCGCCGAGCGCACCGCACTGGTGACGGGAGCCGCCTCGCCGCGCGGCATCGGCCGCACGGTCGTCCACGTCCTCGCCGAGCACGGCTGGCACATCGGCATCCTCGACGTCGACGGCGACGCAGCGACCGGCCTCTCCGCCGAGGTCGCCGACCGATGGGGCGTGCAGGCCTCGGCCGAGTCAGCGGACGTCGCCGACGAGGCATCCGTTCGCGCAGCGATCGACGCGCTCGAAGCGCGACTGCCGCAACTCGTCGCCGTCGTGAACGTCGCGGGCGTGAGCTCGGCGGTCCCGTACCTCGACGTCACCGCCGACGAATGGCGGCGCGTGCTCAGCATCAACCTGGACGGCGTGCACTTCGTGACCAGGCGGGCCGTCGAGTCGATGGTGCCGAACGGGGTCGGGCGGGTCGTGAGTCTGACCTCGGTCTCGGCGCAACGCGGCGGCGGCACCTTCTCGAAGACGGCGTACTCCACGGCGAAGGCCGGGGTGATCGGGCTCTCCAGATCCCTGGCGCGCGAGCTGGGGCCGCACGGCGTGACGGTGAACACCATCTCGCCCGGGCCGATCGACACCGACATCATGGGTGGCACCCTGAGCGATGAGCGCAAGACGGCACTCGCCGCCGAGGGGGTGCTCCCCCGCATCGGCACCCCGCGCGACGTCGCCGCGGCCATCGCCTACCTCGTGAGCGAGGATGCGTCGTTCGTCACGGGCCAGACGCTCAACGTCGACGGCGGGCTCTACATGCACTGACGGGTCGACGCCGCAGCGCGGCCGCGCGAACGTGCGACAGCTGTCCAAGGAGGTCGGCCACCCCACCGCCCTAGCGTGGATGGGAAGCGACGGCGGCCGGTGCGTCCTCTGCGCCGGGTCCATCCGGACCGCGCCGTCGAACCCACCGAACGAAGGGCGGACATTGGTGACAACCGAGGTATCGAGCGAGCGAGCGGTCGTCCTCGTCTCCCAGGATCTCGAGCGGGTCGACCTCCCGGGCTGGCAGAGCCTGGTGGTCCAGACGCTCGCGGACGCGGGCCTGACCGCGGAGTTCTGGGACCCGGCGGATCCCACGCCCCGGCCCGGCGTGCGGGGCCTGCTCGTCAACGCCATGACGATCGGGACGCCACAGCTCGACGTGCTCCCGGACCTGACGAGCGTCGTGCGCTTCGGGTCCGGAATCGACAACATCGACGTGCCGGAGTGCGAGCGCAGGGGCATCACGGTGCGCAACACGCCGGACCCGATCGGACGTGAGATGGCCGCGGCGACCGTCAGCCTCGTCATCTCCCGCCTCCTCCGTCTCCGAGAGAAGGAGCGACGCTTCCGCGAGGAGGGCTGGGGAGCCCGCTTCGGCATCCACGCCGAAGGCGTCGCGGGCAGCATCGTCGGACTGGTCGGCGCCGGACGGATCGCGAGGACCACGGCCGCCGCGCTGCAGGCGGTCGGCGCCGACGTGCGCTTCACGTCGCAGGATCCGCGCGCCGCAGCCGACCCGTTCGGGATGCAGATGGACCTCGACGCCCTGTGCGAGGCCGTCGACGTGCTCGTCGTCCTGAGCCCGCTCAGGGACGACACCCGGAACCTCATCGACGCCGCCCGCATCGAACGCCTCCGCCGAGGAGCCCACCTCGTCGTGATGGGCCGGGGCGGCGTGGCCGATCAGGACGCCGCGATCGCGGCGCTCGCCGCCGGTCGCCTGGGCTCGCTCCACCTCGAGGTGTTCACGGTGGAGCCGTTCGAGGCGCGGGAGCTGCCCGCCATCGACGGGCTCACCGCGACCGCGCACGACGCGGCATGGGGACGGTCGTTCTTCACGAACACGCTGCGTGAGGCCGCCGCACGCCTGAGCGACGCGGCTCAGCAGCCGCGGCCGTAGGCCGCGCCCGTAGGCCGCGGCCGAGGCCGGGCTCACGCGATCTTGCCGGAGCCGACGTGATCTCGTCGGCTCCGGCCTCGATCGTGGGGCTACCGCCCGGCTGCGACGGCCTGCTCGGCGTCGTCGGCGTGCCGGCCCACGGCCGCGGGCTCGAGGTAGAACCGGTCGGGCCGCATGGCCGAGAGCTCGCTCACCCGCTCACCGTGCAGGAGCTCGCGCGCGGCCATCCAGCCCCAGAGCGGCGCCCAGCCGATGCCGCCGTGCGACACCGTGAAGTACAGGTTCGGCAGCCAGGGCACCGCACCGATGACCGGGCCGCCCGGCGGAATGGGGCGGATGCCGATGCTCGAGCGGACCGGGAGTGTTCCGGCGAGCGCGGGGATCGTCCGCGCGACCTCGTCGATGAGCGCCGCTCCCGACGCGATGTTGCCGCCGTGGTGCGCGGTCTGCGAGTGCCCGCGCCAGTGCACCGCGTACCCGCCCGAGGGATCGGGCCGTCCGCACCACTCGGGCGTGTTGATGATGCGCACGGGGCCGTCACCGGGCGGGAGGGGCTGCGTGTACAGCAGTCGCCCGGGGATGAGCTCGAGCGGGATCGCCAGGTCGGCCATGGCGGCGATGTGCGACGCCCAGCTGCCCGCGGCGTTCACCACGGCGTCGACCTCGATCCGCTCGCCGCCGCCCGTGCGCACGGCGGTGACGCGTTCGCCGGCGACATCGAAGCCGACCACCCTCGTGTCGGCACGCACCTCGCCGCCCCGCTCACCGAGCCCTGCGACGAGCGCACGCACGATCCCGGGCCCGTCGACCCAGCCGGACCCTTCCTCCCAGAACACCATCTCGTCGTCGTCGATGCGGATCGACGGGTCGAGCTCGCGCGCGGTCGCGCCGTCGATGATCTCGACGCCGACGCCGCGCTCGCTGGCGACGCGGGCGAGCCTCGTGAACTCCTCGCGCTCGTCCGGCGTGCCCCAGAGCAGCGTCCCGGTCCAGTGCACGTAGTCGCCGGGCACCTCGCGCTGCAGCTCATGGAAGAGCGCGTGCACCTGGGGCCGCAGCGCCGCCTTGCCGGGCTCCTCGTCCCACGCGCGCTGCGGGAAGGCCGAGAGCCAGGCGATGGACGAGGCGGAGGTGCCGGCGCCGGGCGTCCCGGCGTCGAGCAGGATGACGTCGGCGCCCTGCTCGCGCAGCCGGAAGGCGACGTGGGCGCCGATCGACCCCGCGCCGATCACGGCGATTCTCATGGGTTGGTCCTCTCTGTGGTCGCGGCGCCGTCGTCGGACTCTCGTCCGGCCACGGCCCCGACGAGCTCGGGGTAGAAGCACGCGCTCGCGTGCTCGTCGGCGACGCCGGCGAGCGCCGGCTGATCCCCCTCGCAGCGCGAGCGCTGGTCGGGCGTGAGCAGATCGGCGTAGACCGGGCAGCGCGAGCGGAACGCGCACCCGGTCGGCCGCGACAGCGGCGACGGCAGGTCGCCGCGCAGGCGGACCCGCTCACGGGACCGCTCGGCGAGCGGGTCGGGCACGGGGACCGCGGATCGGAGCGCCGCGGTGTACGGATGCCTCGGGTCGGTGAAGATCTGCTCGCTGCGGCCGATCTCGACGATCTCGCCGAGGTACATGACGGCGATCCGGTCGGAGATGTGCGAGACGACCGCGAGGTCGTGCGCGATGAAGAGGTAGGCCATCCGGCGTCGCCGGATGAGCTCCTCGAGGAGATTGATGATGCCCGCCTGCACCGACACGTCCAGGGCCGAGACCGGTTCGTCGAGCACGAGCACGTCGGGCTCGGAGGCGAGCGCGCGCGCGATGCCGATCCGCTGACGCTGCCCGCCCGAGAACTCGTGCGGGTACCGGTGCGCCATGCCGGCCGAGAGTCCGACCAGTTCGAGGAGCTCGCCGACCCGGCGCGCCCGCTCGGCCCTGGGCACCCCGGAGAGGCGCAGCGGCTCGGTCAGGATCTGCTCCACCGACATCCGCGGGTCGAGCGACGAGTACGGGTCCTGGAAGACCATCTGCACGCGGCGCTTCATCCGGTTGCGTGCCCCGCCTCGCAGCGACGACAGGTCGACGCCGTCGACGCTGACGCGGCCGCCGTCGATGCCGTGCATGCCCGTGATCGACTTGCTGACCGAGGACTTCCCGCTGCCCGACTCGCCGACCAGGCCGAGGGTCTCACCCGGCTGGATCGCGAAGCCGATGCCGTTCACGGCGTGCACCTGCCGCCGCTTGCCCTTGCTGCGCACAGTGTACTGCTTCACGAGGTCCTCGACCAGCAGGATCGGTTCGCCCGTGAGGTCGACGTGGTCGGGCGACCGCTCCCCGTCGACGACGAGGTCGGGGTTCTCGGCGGGCAGGTGTTCGAGGTCGAGCGCATAATGGCAGGCCGCGCGGTGGGCCGGCTGCGGGAGGTCGACGAGCCCGGGCTCGGATTCGCGGCACAGGTCCGTGGCGAAATCGCACCTCGCCGCGAACGGGCACGCGCGCCCGGTCAGGGTCGCCGGGGCGGGCGGCGAGCCGGGGATCGGGACGAGACGGAGGTCGCGCCGGTCGATCCTGGGGATCGCGGCCAGCAGCCCGCGCGTGTACGGCATGCGCGAGTGGAAGAACACGTCGTCGACGGCACCGGTCTCGACGATCCGTCCGCCGTACATGACCGCGACCCGGTCGGCGGTGCCCGCGACGACCCCGAGGTCGTGCGTGACGAGGATGAGGGCCGCGTCGACGTGCGCCCGCGCTCGCTCGAGCGCGTCCAGCACCTGCGCCTGAATGGTGACGTCGAGCGCGGTCGTCGGCTCGTCCGCGATGATGACGTCCGGATTGTTCGCCAGCGCGATCGCGATGACGACGCGCTGCCGCATGCCGCCCGAGAACTCGTGCGGGTACGAGTCGAGCCGTTCGCCGGCGTTCGGGATGCCGACGACCTCCATGAGCTCGAGCGCGCGCTCGCGCGCCTCCCGCTTGGAGATCTTCTGATGGATGGTCACGGCTTCGACGAGCTGGGCGCCGACCGTCAGCACGGGGTTCAACGACGTCATCGGGTCCTGGAAGACCATCGAGATGCGCGAGCCGCGCAAGCGGTCGAGCTCGCGCTCCGAGCTCCCGAGCAGCTCGCGTCCCTCGAGCCGCACCGAGCCCGTGATCCGGCCGGTGGCGAGCAGCCCCATGATCGCGTTGGCGGTGACCGACTTGCCCGAACCGGACTCGCCGACGATCGCGAGCACCTCGCCGCGGCGCAGGTCGAAGCTCACCCCGCGCACCGCCCGAACGGGCCGCTGCACCGGCCCGAACTCCACCGCCAGGTCGCGGACGGAGAGCAGGAGCTCACCGTCGGCGGTTCGATCGGTCGTCTCGTACTCGAGGAGGGTCATGCGCGTCCCTTCGTCGACTGGCGCGGATCGAGGGCGCGACGGAGGCCGTCGCCGATGAAGCTCACGGTGAGCGCGATGAGCACGATGAAGAGGCCGGGGAAGTAGAACAGCCAGGGGCGCGTGGTCACCGCGCTCTGCGCCTCGGAGATGAGCAGCCCGAGCGACGTGTCCGGCGACTGCACCCCGAACCCGAGGTAGGACAGCGAGGTCTCCGAGAGGATGGCGGTCGCCGTGAGCACCGTCACCGCGACCGAGATCGTGCCCATCGCGTTCGGGATCAGGTGCCGCACGATCACCGAGAAGTCCGAGGCGCCGAGGCCCTTCGCCGCGGCGACGTAGTCGGACTTCGCGAGCGTCATCACGTCGGAGCGGACGACGCGCGCGACAACCGGCCACGCGAGGAACGCCAGGACGATGCCGATCGTGAACCAGCTCGTCTGCGTCCCCATGCTCATGTACGCCAGCACGGCGGCCACGGCGATCGACGGGAAGACGAGCACGAGGTCGACGGTGCGCATGATGACGCCGTCGACGAACCGGCCGTAGTATCCCGCGATCGCGCCGACGAGCGCACCGACGAGCGTCGCAGTGAGGGCGACGAACAGCGCGATCTGGATCGAGCGCTGGGTTCCGCGCATCACCTGGGCGAGCCCGTCGAAGCCCGTGCTGTCGGTGCCGAACGGATGCTCCCACGACGGTGGGGCCGAGTTGTCGGACGTGTAGACGTCGAACTGGTACTTCCAGAGCAGCGGCCCGACGAAGGCGAACAGCAGGATCAGCACGAACACGATCAGCGCGCCGACCGACACCGGGTTCGCGAGGTAGCGCCGGACGAACGACGGCAGGATCGAGCGGCGGGACGCCGCGAGGCCCTCACGCGCGTCGATCGCGGGTTCGGGTGCGTCGGGGAGCGTCTCGGGCGGAAGCAGAGAGGTGGTCATGCGGGTCTCCTCACAGGGTCCACAGGTTCAGGCCTGGCGGATGCGCGGGTCGAGCAGCCCGTACACCAGGTCCGCCACGAGGTTCAGCAGGATGGTCGCGGCCGCGAAGACGAGCAGCCACGCCATCACGACGTTGACGTCGACGTTCCGGATTCCGGTGAGCAGCATGTCGCCCATGCCCCGCCACTGGAAGACGCTCTCGGTCACGACCGCGCCGCCGACCAGCGCCGAGAAGTCGAGCGCCACGATCGTCACGAACGGCATGAGCGCATTGCGCAGACCGTGGCGGATCACCGCCTGACGCTTCGAGAGACCCTTGGCGCGCGCGAGCTTCATGTAGTCCGCGCTCATCACCTCGATCATCGAGGCGCGCACATACCGGCTCCACGAGGCGAACACGTTGATGACGAGCGCGATCGTCGGCAACAGGATGAACCCGAAGAGGGCGAACCCCGTGACCCCGGTGCTCGCGCCGTCGCCGATCGTGTACAGCACCGTGGATCCGACCGACTGGTTGAACTGCACCGCGGCCTGCTTCAGGAGGATCGCGAACCAGAACACGGGGATCGCGAGTGCGACGTAGGCCACGACGCTGAGCGTCGTGTCGATCGCGCCGTACTGGCGGAGGGCGCTCACGACGCCGACGACGATCGCGATGACCGCCGCGATGACGATGGCGAGCAGGATGAGCCGGAAGCTCACCGCCATCCGGTTGCCGAGCTCGGCGCCGATGTCGATGTTCTGGGTCGAGATGCCGAAGTCGCCGACGAACAGTCCGCCGATCCAGTCGACGTAGCGCAGGAGCAGCGGCTGGTCGAGACCGAACTGCTTCTCGAGCAGTGCGATGGACTCCGGCGGAGGCGGCGGATCGGTGTCACGGAACCGGGCGAGCGGATCGCCCGAGAGCGACACCATCAGGAACATGACGAACGAGGCGAGCACGATCATCGGCACGGCGATCGCCAGCCGGCGGAGCGCGAATCGGAACATCGGAGTCCTCAGGGTTCGAGACGGGGCCGGTGGGGCGGGCTGACCGCCCCACCGGCGGTGGATCACTCCGGCAGGACGCCGGGGATGATTCCCCAGTCCTGCATGTTGTAGGTCGGGCCGCTGACGGTCGGGTTGTCCCTGAGGTTCCCGTACTCGCGGTAGTACGCGAACAGCGACGGCTTCTGGTAGATCGGGATCAGGAACGCGTCGCCGACGACCATCCGGTCTGCCTCGTTGATGAGCTCGAGCACCTCGTCCTGCGAGGTCGCGCGAAGCGCCTCATCGACGAGCGCGTCCACCTCGGGATTGGAGTAGTGCGGGTTGTACCCGGTTCCCGTGGTGTACCGCTTGAATGCGTTCGACGCGACGAAGGGCGAGCCCGTGTACCCGAGCAGCACGATGTCGTAGCCGTACGGGGCGATCTCGGACGTCGTGTTGCCGAGCGCGTCGGTCGTCTCGAGGTTGAGCGTGATGCCGAGCGGCTTGACGGCCGAAGCGAGGATCTGTGCGCTCGACTCACGAACCGCGTTGCCGACCGAGTAGACCGTGCGCAGGCCGGGCACCGCCTGGCCGTCGGGCGTCATGAGCTGGCCGCCCTCGATCGTGTAGCCCGCGCCCTCGAGCAGCGCGATCGCACCCTCGGTGTCGCCCTGGCCGTAGCCGAGCTCCTTCGAGTGGTCCTCGTAGCCCTCCTGCTGCTGCATGATCATGAGGTTGCCGAGCGGCGTGACCGAGTCGTCGAACTGGCCGACGGTCTTGTCGATGATCTCCTGCGAGTCCATCGCCATCGCGATCGCCTGACGGAGCACCGGATCGGCGAGGAACGAGTTCGACGGGTTCGTGCGGAACGCCTCCATGACCAGCGACTGGTTCATCTGGTAGTTCACGCCGACCTGCGACATGCTCTCGACCTGCTGCAGCAGGTCGACCTGCGGCTGCGGGTAGGTCGCCTGGATCTCCTTGTTCTGCAGGGCCACGGGCGTCTGCTGCGTGTCCGTGATCATGCGGAACGTGACCTTCGTGAGGTGCACGGGGTCACCCCACCACTCGGGGTTCTGCTCGAGGGTGACCGACACGTCCTTCTGGAAGTCCGTGATGATGTACGGTCCACCCGAGAACGCCGGCGGGGTCTCGGTGAAGAACGTGTTGAACGAGTCGAGGATGCTGCCGTATTCCTCCCCCAGGTGGGCGGGGAGCAGCCGGTTGAAGGCGCGCTTCCACTCCGAGAAGCTGTCCTCGAAGGTCACCGTGACGGTCTTGCCGTCGTCGCTGCCCTCGACCGCCACGACCTTGTCGAGCCCGTCGGTGTCATGCGTGATGCACTCGGGACAGTCCCTCGTGTTCAGCGCCTGCCACTGGTAGATGAAGTCGTCGACCGAGATCGGCACCCCGTCCGACCACACCGCCTCGTCGCGGATCTTGTACTCGACGACGGTCGGCGACTCCTGCACGACCTCGGCGCTCTCCAGCAGGTCCTCGTTGAGGTCGATGGTCGAGCCGTCGGGCTGGATGACGAAGGCCGAAGGGTAGAGCGCGCTCGTGACCCAGACGGTCTCCGAGATGTCGCCCGTCGCCGACAGCGTGTTCCAGTTGTTGATGGTCTTCTCGATGGCGAAGACGAGCTCGCCGTCTTCGACGTCCTCGACCGTGTTCACGGTGTTGAGGTCGCCCGTGACGCGGCCGACGGTGACGTCGGACGACTCGGAGGTCGAGCCGCCGCCGGTACAGCCGGCCAGCAGCGCGACGCTCGCGGCCGCCGCGACCGCGGCGATGAGGGAACGTGAGTGCATCATTACCTGCCTCGTGGTGTCGGTTGGATGGTGCGGAAGGGGTGGTGCGGAAGGGGTGGTACGGGTGCCGGCCGGCGCACGCCGCTGGACGCGCGCCGGCCGGTCGCTCGGGAGGGGTTCAGAAGGTGCGGCGGAACACGTGCGGGCCGAGCTCGGCGACGCTGGAGCAGCCGAGGTGGCCCATCGTCATCCAGAACTCCTCGCGGAGGATCTGGAGCGCGGCCTCGACGCCGGCCTGACCGTCGGCCGCGAGCCCGAGTGCGGTGATCCGGCCGATCGCGACCGCGTTCGCGCCGAGCGCGACGGCCGCGGCGATGTCACTGCCCCGGCGGATGCCCGAGTCGAACACGATCGGCACGTCGGGACCGGCCACGGCACGCACCTCGGGAAGCACCTCGATCGTGGAGAGCGTGCGGTCGATGGTGCGGCCGCCGTAGTTCGAGACGTAGAGCCCGACGGCGCCGGCGTCGAGCGCCGCCTCGGCGTCGTGTGCCGACTGCACGCCCTTGACGATCACGGGCAGCGGCGACTTCGAGATGAACGACTTCGCCTGAGCCCACGTCCAGCGCGGCTCCGTGAACGCGATGAGCTCCTGCAGACCCGCGGGGTCCGAGGCATCCGGCCCGAAGTTGACGTTCTCGCGCGTGAGCCGCGAGCTGAACCGGTTCTCGATGAGCCGCTCGCGCCACTGCCGGATCGGCGAGTACGTCGCGACCAGGTAGCGGTACCCCGCGGCCTTCGCGCGGTTCGCCATGTCGAGTGCGAGCTGCTCGTCGCCGACGAGGGTCATCTGGTACATCACGGGAGCCGAAGAGGCCGCCGCGATCTCCTCGAGCGTGTACGACGCGGCCACCGGCACCATCTGCCGGACGCCCATCGCCTCTGCCGCACGGCCGATCGCCAGATGCCCGTCGGGATGGAACGTCGCCTCCTGCCCGAACGGCGCGGTCACGAGCGGGAAGCTCAGATCGAGGTCGAAGAGCGACGTGGTGGTGTCGGGGTTGCTGACCCCGGCGAACAGCGGCGTCTCGAAGAGCAGCTCGTCGAACTTCGCCGTGTTGCGCTCCGCGGTCCGCTCGTCACCGGTGCCGACCCAGAGGTAGTCCCACGTGGACTCGCTCATGTGATGCCGGGCTCGCGCGGTGATGCCGCGCAACGTGGTGTACTTGCGATCGCTGTGGAAGCGGTCGTCGAGGATCGACGAGGTCTGGGTGGGGGCTGCGATGGTCATCGGTGACTCATTCCTTCCTTAGGCCGCGGCCTCGCCTGCGAGGGTTTCCAGCACGTCGTCGAGCGAACGGACGCGCCCGAGCTGCGGGAAGACCTCGCGGAGCGCGAACTCGTGGTTGTCCGCGGTGTTCGTCGCCATGACGTCCTCGACGAAGACCAGTTCGTAGCTGAGCTCGTAGGCGGCGCGGGCGGTGCCCTCGACGCCGAAGTTCGTCGAGATGCCCGCCATGACGACGGTCTTCACGCCGTGACGACGCAGCTGCACGTCGAGGTCGGAGCCGTGGAACGCGTTCCAGCTGCGCTTGATGATGATCGGCTCGGTCGGCAGCGGCGCCAGCTCGTCCACGAGCTGGTCCCAGCCGGCGGGCCGGTGCGGTTTCGCGGGACGCATCTTCTCGATGCGCAGCGGCTGCAGCGAGTCCGACTCGTCGGGCAGGAAGCTCGTGCGCACGTAGATCACGAGTCCGCCCGCGGCGCGCATGGCGTCGATGAGTCGGAGCGAGCGCGTGATCACGTCGTCCGCCGAGTGCGGCTCGGCCGCGTGCGTACGGACGGCGCCCTGCAGGTCGATGAGGACGAGAGCGCTGGTCGCGGGATCGAAGAGTTGCATGTTCGCCTTTCGTGGAGGGTTCGCATCGGCCTTCAGGTGCCGAGAATGCGTCTGATGAGCCGAACGAGGGTCTCGGGGGTGCCGACACCACCGCTCTTGCTGATGACCGGAAGATGGTCGAATGGTCCGCCCGCGACACGCACGACCGGACACAGCGGTTCGAGCTCGTTCCCCGGCCTGAGCGAGACGGGCTCGAGACCGCGGATCACCTCGCTCGTGGTCAGGCCGCCGCTCGTCACGATGCCGAGGCACGGCCGCAGACCGGTCGATCCGAGGTCGAGCACGCGCCGCACGGCGCGGCCGATCTCGCCGGCGACCACGGCCGGGTCGGCCCGGGTCACGTCGTGCGCCTGCACGACGACGACACGGTGCTGGTCGACGACCCGCTGCACATGCTCGTGCGAGGCGCCGATCACCTCCTCGGCCGACATGACGAGCGCCTTCGGCCCGTAAGTGTTCGAGACGCGGAGCAGCTGCGCGCGATCGACGAGGTTCGACCCTGACGCCGCCACGATCAGATAGCCGTCACGGCCCGTGTCGGGGTGGTAGCGCAGCCAGGCGCCGCTCGTCGCGGTGATGAGCTCCGCACCGTCCGCTCGCACCCGCGCCGACGCCTCAGCCAGCACCTCGAGGTGCGACTCCGTCGTCGAGTCGAAGACGAACGTGCGAGCACCCGCCTCTCGGGCGGTCGCCACCGCCTCGTGCACCGCTTCGGCGCCGGCCGTGACGGTGTGCAGGTCGATCCCGACCGCGTCCTCGCCGAGGCCGAGCTGCTCGCGGAGATCCAGCTCGGTCGCGGTGCCGTCGGGCGCGGTGAGCAGCAGCTTGCCGTCGAGACAGGCGCGGCCTGCCGTCGGGTAGGCCGGCACGATCCAGGCGAGGGCGTCGGTGGGCACCGCGTCGCGCGCACCCCGGAGGATGGCGCCCGGGTTCCCGTGCAGCGCGGGATCGAGACGGGCTTCGATCCGGTCGGCGCCGTGGGCGCGCAGCCAGCGGGTCCACTCGGCCGTCACCTGACCGGGCTCCTCGAGCCGATGACGCAGCCCCAGGTCGACGATGATCGCGTCCACCTCGGGCACGAGGTCGCCCCGGGACTGGACGAGCGCGACGCGGAGACCGCGCTGCTGCAGACGGCTGGCCGCGGCCAGCGCCCCCTGGAGGTCCTCGGCGAGCACGCCGATGGCGGCCGGCACGGCACCCGCGGGACGCGTGGGCCCGATCGCATCGCTCATGCCCGCCCCCGTTCACCTCGTGGTCTCAGGCCGTTCGCCGGCCGGTCTCCGCCCGGTCGTCTGCCGGTTGGCGACCAACGTATGGACGCCGCCCCGGCCGGGTCATTCGACAGATGTGCAATGTCCCCCGGGCGGGGCGACACGCCGGGGCGGGCAATGGCGACGAAACATCGCCGTCGCGCGATGGTTACACTCGGGCTTTACGGTGAACCCGGCTGTGATGCGTCGCCGAAGCGAGGTCAGGCCCGACCGGAGGTGGTGCGCGTGTCCGGGAAATCCATCCGGCTGCGCTACCTCTATGACCTGGCAGACTCGCTCAGCGGGCTGCTCGCGGTGCCGGTCGAGATCACCGATCGCAGTTTCCAGCGCGTGCTCCTGAGCGACCAGGATCACTCGGGCGCGCCGCTCTGGCGGGCCATCTCGACCCCTGCCGCCATGGCCCGCGCCTCGAACCCGGCCGAGGCGCCGCGCGACATCGTGCGCGCCGATGGCGTGAGCTCGCTCGGCATCCCCGGTTTCACCGTGATCCCCCTGCCGGCCGTCGACGGCCACGAGCCGCCCGAGGCCTACCTCTGGCTCATCGAGGTCAACGGCGCGATCGATCCCGCGTACGTCGAGCACGCGCGCACGATCGCCGACCGCACCTTCCGCGCGCTCCGCGCGGTGCCGCGCCCGGACGACGCCGACCTCGAGGGGCACGTCGAGGAGCGTGCCGCGCTGTTCGAGAGCTCGCCGACCGAGCTCCGCGCGCGGCTCGAGGCGATCGCGCGGGCGAAGGGGCTGCGTCACGTCGACCGGGCCTACGCCGTGTCGATCCTGGCCCAGGTCCGTGACGAGCACTACGCGACGATCGAACGACTCCAAGACGCGCTGCGGCAGCTCGTCAGCAGGGTGCGCGAACGCAGCCTGCGCCGGCGGGCGATCGCGGCCGCCGTCGAGGCCGAGGCGGTCCTGCTCATCGCCTCACCCGAGGATGTCGCCGGACACGACGATGCCGAGCGGGTCATCGCGGTACTGCAGGACGAGCTCTTCCGGCTGCGCGGTGAGGACGTCACCCACACGTGGACCATCGGGGTGAGCTCGCTCGACCTGCCCTGGCACATGGCCGCGGCGGCCGTTCGCCAGGCCCGAGGGGCCGCCGCAGTGGGTCAGCGGGTCGGCTGGCAGAACGCGCGCATCAGCTGGGCCGACGCAGCGCCCTACCAGGGCATGGCCGAACTGCCCCCGCAGCTGCTGCGCGACTCGTTCGTGTCGCCCGAGCTGGCGCGCTTCCTCGGCGACGAGGAGCACCGCGAGCTCGCCGAGACGCTCCGCAGCTTCCTCGAGCACGCGGGCAATGTGCAGGCCGTCGCGAGCGAGAAGTTCCTGCACCGCGGCACGGTCTACCACCGCCTGAAGCGCATCGAGACCCTCCTCGGCCTCGACCTCGCCGACGGCAACGACCGCCTCACCGCGCACATGGGTCTGCTCTCCTGGGAGATCGTGCACGGTGCCGCACCGCGCGCCTGAAGGCGCGTGCCGCACAGCACGAACGCCCCCGACCGAAGGCCGGAGGCGACTCAAGACGATGGTGGCGAGTGAGGGATTCGAACCCCCGAATGCAATGCAGTCTGATTTACAGTCAGATCCCTTTGGCCGCTTGGGTAACTCGCCGTGTGCGCCCGACCACGTTCTTCACACAACCGGGAGCCACATAAGGATACCGGCCCGTTCGCGAACGACGAAATCCACCGCCGCACCCTCCCGCGGCAGCCCGGACGCGCGAACAATGGGGGGCATGACCGAGCACGAGGCATCCGTCGACGCATCCGTCATCTCGAACGATCCCGACTGGTGGCGCCAGGCCGCCGTCTATCAGATCTACCCGCGCAGCTTCGCCGACAGCGATGGCGACGGCATCGGCGACCTGCGCGGCATCACGAGCCGGGTGCCGTACCTGCGCGAACTCGGCATCGACGCCGTGTGGCTGTCGCCGTTCTACCCGTCGGCGCTCGCCGACGGCGGCTACGACGTCGACGACTACCGCGACGTCGACCCCCGGCTCGGCACCCTCGAGGACTTCGACGAGATGGTGGCGGCGCTGCACGCGGCCGGCATCCGGATCATCGTCGACATCGTGCCGAACCACTCGTCGAACCGGCACGAGTGGTTCCGCGAGGCGCTCGCCGCCGGGCCCGGCAGTGCGGAGCGCGATCGCTACATCTTCCGCGACGGGCACGGGCCGCACCTCGACCAGCCGCCGAGCGACTGGGAGTCCATGTTCGGTGGCTCGGCGTGGGAGGCGACCGACGACGGGCAGTTCTACCTGCACCTGTTCGCGCCCGAGCAGCCCGATTTCAACTGGCACCATCCCGAGGTGCGCGCCGACTTCCTGAAGACGCTGCGATTCTGGAGCGATCGCGGCGTCGACGGCTTCCGGGTCGACGTGGCGCACGCGCTCGCGAAGGACCTGAGTCATCCGCTGCCCTCGCACGCCGAGCTCGAGGCGACCCGCCTCGTGACCGACGGCTCGCACCCGCTCTGGGACCGCGAGGAGCTCGACGAGATCTACGCCGAATGGCGAGCCGTGATGGACGAGTACGACCCGCCGCGCATCGCGGTCGCGGAGGCGTGGGTGGCGCCCAGCCGCCGGCACCGGTACGCCGCCGAGACGAGCCTCGGCCAGGCGTTCAACTTCGACCTGCTGCGCGACGACTTCGACGCCGGCGACTTCCGGCGGACGATCGCCGACAACATGCGCTTCGCGGTCGAGAGCGGATCGTCGAACACGTGGGTGTTCTCGAACCACGACGTCGTGCGGCATGCGACCCGGTACGGGCTGCCGGCCGATCGGGGGCAGGACGGCGCGGTCGGCCGCGCCTGGGTGCTCTCCGGCGGCGAGACGCCGACGCTCGACCGGGAGCGGGGGCTGCGGCGAGCGCGCGCCGCGACGCTGCTCGTGCTCGCCCTGCCGGGCGGCGCATACCTGTACCAGGGTGAGGAGCTCGGGCTGCACGAGGTCGCCGAGATCCCCGACGACGCGCGGCAGGATCCGACGTTCTTCCGCAGCCCCGGCGTCGATCGCGGGCGGGACGGATGCCGCGTGCCGCTGCCGTGGGTCGCCGATGCGCCCTCGTTCGGCTTCGGGCCGACGGATGCCTCGCACCTCCCCCAGCCCGACTGGTTCCGTGCGCACGCGGTCGACGCCGAGGCATCCGACCCCGACTCGACGCTGTCGCTGTACCGGCGCGCGCTCGCGCTGCGCCGCGAGCTGCAGGGCGCCGAGACCCTCGACTGGGCCGAGCACGGCGACGATCCCGAGGTGCTCGCCTTCGACCGGCCGGGCGGATGGCGCGTGGTGACGAACTTCCGCGCCGAGCCCGTGCCCATGCCCGCGGGCGAGGTGCTCATCGCCAGCGCGCCGCTCGTGGCCTCCGGCCCGGGCGCCGTGGCCGACCTGCCCGGCGAGACCACGGTGTGGCTGCGCGCCTGACGGCCTGTCTCGGCCGCCGACCCGCCGACCCGCCCGACCCGCCGTCCCGAGCAGCCCCGCCCCGCCGACCGGCCGACCCGACCCGCCCCGCCCCGCCCCGCCCCGACGCCACCGAAAGTGGGTTGCCGCCGCGTGGGTGGGTCGGAAGGCCCGTGGGGAAGCTGTCCAACCCACTTTTCGGGTTCCAACACATCGCCGGGTGTGTCGTGCGCCGGGCCGTCGCGCCCGCGCACACCGCCCGCCCGAGGCATCCACTCGCCGTCTCGCTAGACTGGCCCGCATGGCAGATTCGACGTTCGACATCGTTTCCAAGGTCGACAAGATGGAGGCCGACAACGCCGTCAACCAGGCCCGCAAGGAGATCGAGCAGCGCTACGACTTCAAGGGCGTCGGCGCGTCGGTCGAGTGGAGCGGAGAGAAGATCCTGCTCAAGGCGAGCACCGAAGAGCGCGTCACCGCGGTGCTCGACGTGGTGCAGTCGAAGTTCATCAAGCGCGGCATCTCGCTGAAGAGCCTCGACTCGGGCGAGCCGTACGCCTCGGGCAAGGAGTTCCGCATCGAGGTCGGCCTGAAGAACGGCATCGACCAGGAGCACGCGAAGAAGATCGGCAAGCTCATCCGCGACGAGGCGCCGAAGACCGTGAAGTCGCAGATCCAGGGCGACGAGCTGCGCGTGTCGTCGAAGAGCCGCGACGACCTGCAGGCGACGATCGCGCTCCTCAAGGGCGCCGACCTCGACGTCGACCTGCAATTCGTGAACTTCCGCTGATGCCGGGGGCCGTCTGATGGTCTCGCAGGACGCACAGGCGGGTGTCGACGTGCCCGACCGCCGCGGTCGAACCGGCCTCGACCGGGTCGGGCGCGACCTCGACCGGAACCCGCGGGTCATCGTGCGCGACGTGCGGGTGCTGACCTCGAACTGGTTCGTCACGCGCGCGACGACGTTCGATTTCCAGCACGCCGACGGCAGCTGGACCACGGAGGAGCGAGAGACCTACGACCGCGGCGACGGTGCCACGATCCTGCTGTACGACGCCGACGCGCGGACTGTGCTGCTCACGCGGCAGTTCCGATACCCGGCGTACGTGAACGAGCATGCCGACGGGATGCTGGTCGAGGCCGCCGCCGGCCTGCTCGACGCCGACGACGCCGAGACGGCGATCCGGCGCGAGGCCGAAGAGGAGATCGGCGCGCCCGTGGGCGAGGTCGAGCGCGTGTTCGACGTGTACATGAGCCCGGGGTCGATCACCGAGCGGCTGCACTTCTTCGCGGCGCCGTACCGGCACGGCGACATCGCGGACGGCGCCCGAGCGGGCCTCGCCGACGAGGGCGAGGACATCGAGGTGGTCGAGCTCGGGTTCGACGACGCCCTGGCCCGCATCGGCACCGACATCGTCGACGCCAAGACGATCATGCTTCTGCAGTGGGCCGCGCTCCGCGGCCCGTTCGCCCCCTGACCCCGCCGCGCCGCCGCCCCGCCCTTCCACTTCTGCCCGCCTTCAGCCCCGCCCTTCCACCTCTGCCCGCCCGCAGCCCCCGCCGCCCGCGCCCTTCGCCACCCGCCACCCCAGCCCTCACCCTCCGCTACGCCGCTGAAAGTGTGTTGACCCTGAGCCCATGTGTGGGAAGGCCTGCAGGAACGACTTCCTACCCACTTTTCGACTTCCAACGCGTTGTCGACGCCGACCGCCCAGTCCTGGGTGCGCTCAGAGCACGGCGATGGGGCGAATTCGAGGGATACACATGGCATCGAGACGGTTCAGGACCGGCGTGACCGCGCGGCGGTCTGCCCAATCCCAGCGGTCGAATGCTCGGACACGGCGACGGATCGCGTTCTCCCGATCCTTCTCGGCGATGACGACGTCAGCAGACTCGCTCACGGTCGCGCGGCGATACTTTCCCCGACCGTCGGCTTCGGCCGCGGCGTCGACGTCAGGCCAGTAGAAATCAAGCCGGGCGACGATTCCCACCTCCGGGAGGGAGAGGACATGCTGGAGCTCGGGTCGTGCGTACCCGTGGTGTTCGAAGAGCAATCGACTGTCGGTCTCGAGCGGGCTGTCGGATTGATCGGTCGCGCGAGCAAGCACGGCATCGACCCGCCGACAGCCGCGGTACGGTCGGCGCTCCTCATGCACGGACCGCAACCGGTCCATGGTGGTCAGCGCGGGCGGCTCGTGGCGATGTCGCGGCGATCGGAGTGCGGCGTCGGTGGCCGCGAGCGCGTCTCGCAGCGGTGCAAGGCGTGCGAGCTGGATCAGGGTGACCTCGATGGGAGTCACCAGGACGCCGTCGACCATCACCGGCTCGTCGTCGCCCAAACGGCCCACATGTACCACACCTGAACGACGTCCTCCATGGCCCGTCGCCGAGCCGACGAACACGGAGCCCGGCCAACGCGTGATGAGCGGGAGCCCGTGCACGGCCGCCGCGGAGTACGCGGTGAACACGGGTTGTCTCAGAGAGACCGCCGCAGCCCGGACCAGCTCGGCGTGGACCTGGGAGCCGTAGAGACGGCCTTCGCCGGGTTTGCGCGGGCGGTACACCCCGCGGCGAACTCGGATGAGGTCCCCGTTTCGAACGGCGGCACGCAGCGCTTCGACCCGGCCGACGCTGGCGGCATCACGCCAGAGCACGAACCCGCTCTGTCCGGGCCGAAGTTGCGCATCCACCACCCCAGGCTGGCCTTCGACCGACCCGCCCGGCATCGCCTCGCCGGGATCTGTGGACGAATCCCGGTTCTCGCCGTCCTGTGAGCAAGTGTCGACGCCTCGCACGACCAGCCCCGGGCCCCGTTGGAAGCCAGAAAGTGGGTTGGATGTCTTCCCCACACGCCCTCCAACCCACCGGCGGTGTGCCGACCCACCCTTCAATCGTCGTCCCACTCATTGCGGCGGCGGCGCGGGGCGGGGCGCGGGGCGGGGCGGGGCGCGGACAGGCGGAGGCCGGCGGGGAACGGGTCGACGGGGGCCAGGTCGGCGGCGGCGCAGGGCGGACAGGCGGCGGCGCAGGGCGGACGGGCGGAGAATCGGGCGGAGGATCGGGACAGAGAGGCGGAACGCGGGTCAGCGCGGCGGGGCGTAGCCCCGGAACCACCTCGTGATCGCGGCGTAGGCCTCCGCGCGGGCGGGTTCGCGTGAGAGCACCACGTCGTGGATGGCGCCGTCGATGCGTGCGACGGTGACGTCGGGGCCGAGCTTCAGGGCGCGCTGCGCGATCTCGTCGACGACGAGCACGACGTCGCTCGAGCGCATCTCCTCGCTCCACTGCGTGGCGATCGTCGACCGCGCAGACAGCAGCGTCAGCACGGGCGCGCCGACGTCGATGCCGGCGGCGACCGTGGCGTGCCCGACGAGCACCGCGTGCAGCCATGCCGGATGCGCCGTGAACGCGCGATCGGGCCGCCACTCGTGGTTGTACTCCCATTCGCCGCCCTGCGCCCGGTCGATCGTCCTGGCATAGAACCCCAGGTCGACGTTCGGCAGCGGACCCTGCGGGTTCACGCGCGCACCCCAGCCGACCACGGGCGCGAGCGCCTGCCGGCCGACCCGGCTCAACTGGAACTCCAGCCACGGGCTGTTGAGCACGAGCGCGGCCGCCCGGCCTGGATGCCGCGCCGCCCACAGCGAGAGCGTGAGCCCTCCGGTCGAGTGCCCCATGAGCACGAGTCGTCGAGCGGATGCCTCGGGGTCGCCGCCGTGCCCCATGGCGCGCAGCGCCGCGTCGAGGTCTTCGTCGTACGTCGCGAGATCGGTCACGTAACCCGGCGTCTGCCAGGGCCGGATGCTCCGACCGTACTTGCGCAGATCGAGCGCGTGGAACCGGGCACCGAGACCCGCCCAGTACTCAGCGAGCTCGGGATTGAAGAAGTAGTCGCTCCACCCGTGCACGTACAGCACGTCGGTGCCCTCGAGCGGCGCCTCCTCGAACCATCGCGAAAGCCGCCACGGCGGCCGGTACCGCACGAGCGTCGCGACGACCTCGCCCTCGTCGTCGTCCCCGAGCGGAAGCGTGAGCTGCTCGAACCGGGGCCCCAGCACATCGGGGCGCCACTCGTGCTGCTCGGCCACGGCCCTCGCCCTCCCCCGGTCGGTGCCGCCCAGCCTAGCCACCGTCAGCGTCGCCCCACCTGCACAGCCGCCGAGCCCGGATCAGAGCGTGTGTGGATGATCGAGCTCCCCGTGCGCGTTACATGTAACATGAGGAAGGTGAGCGTTACACACCGGGTCGCCGACCACCGTCGGCGTATGCGCGCCCGCGGCTACCGCCAAGTGCAGATTTGGGTCCCGGATGTGAGAACGGCAGAGTTCGCTGCCGAGGCTCATCGCCAGTCGACCGCGGTGAACCACGACTCGTCAACTGACGAGCAGGAGTTCATCGAATCCGTGGCCGCCCCCTGGGACGAATGAACCGCGGCGAGATCTGGACGGTCGCCGGTGGGGTCTACGCTTCGAAACCCCGCCCAGCAGTGATCGTCCAGGACGACCGGTTCGATGGAAACGACTCCGTCGTGGTCATACCGTTCACCTCCACACTGGTCGACGCGCCGCTGTTCAGAATCCCGGTCGCGGCGACCGCCACATCTGGCATCCAACGCGATAGCCATCTCATGGTGGACAAGATCAGTGCCGTTCGCCGAGTCAACGTGCGAGACCGACTCGGCCGATTGACCGCCGGTCAACTGGTCGACGTCGAGCGGGGAATGCTCGTCTTCCTCGGTCTCGCCGACTGATCGACGCTCACCCGGCGACCAGCATGGCGACCATGGCGCCGCCGAGCATCGCGGGCCCGAATGGGATCGAACCCCGCAGCGTGATTCGTCGCACCGCGAGCGCGGCTAGCGCGACCAGACCGCCGAGCACGAACGCGGCCACGAGGCCGGTCAGCCAGGTCTCGAGCCCGAACCAGCCGAGGAGCAGCCCGATGAGGCCGGCGAGCTTCACGTCGCCCATGCCCATCGCCGAGGGCGACGCGAGCGCGACGAGCAGGTACACCGCGAACATGCCGACGCTCCCGGCGACGGCCCACAGCAGAGCGGGCCACTCGTTCGACGCCGCAGTGGCGAGCGTCAGGAGCGCCGCGACGGCGGCCGAGGCGGGCCCGAGCACCCGGTTCGGCAACCGATGCTCGGCCGCATCCACGATCACGAGCACCGACCCGGCCGCGACGAACGCGAGCAGCGCCGGGAGGACCGGCTGAAGTCCGAGCCGCCACGCCGCGAGTCCCCACCCGACGGCCGTCAGCGCGCCGCACGCGGACGGCAACCCGCGAACCGGTGGCGCAGCAAGCTCCGAGATTCTCGGCGCTGCCGAGGCCGCCCCGGGCAAGACGGCGACCGCGCGCACCATGTTCCGCCGCGCCCACGCCGCGAGCGGCCAGCCCATCCCGCCGCCGAGCGCGGCAGCGAGCAGCACCACAATCAGCTGCGACACCCCGGGCTCGAACGGCATCCACGGAGCGTAGCGCTCACCCCAGGCGAGACATCCGTCTCACCGAAAGCTGTGGAGAACGCGCGCGCTCAGCGCGCTTACGACGCGCCCTCACACCTCGCCGCGCGAGATCTCCACCATGTCGTCGCGGGGCACGACCTTGATGCGCACGCGCCCCTCGCCCTCGCCGAGCGCCATCTCGTGCTCGTCGAGCCGGTGCCAGCCGTCGAGATCCGTCCAGCGGATGCCACGCGACTCGAGCAGCTCGATCACGCTCTCCTCCGACGGGGACTCGGGCGTCCACCAGTTGCCGAGGTCGTTGATGAGGTGCCGGATGGTCTCCATCGCGTCGGACTTGGTGTGCCCGATCAGCCCGACCGGGCCGCGCTTGATCCAGCCGGTCGCGTACACGCCGTACATCTGGCGGGTGTCGCCCGACTCCTTGTCGCGCACCATGACCTGGCCCTCGTGGTTGGGAATCACGCCGAACTTCTTGTCGAACGGCACGCCCGGAAGCGGCGACCCGAAGTAGCCGACGGCCCGGTACACGGCCTGCACCGGGATCTCGCGGATCTCACCGGTGCCGGTCACGCCGCCCTCGCCGTCGGGCGCCGTGCGCTCGTACCGGATCGCGCCGACCCGGCCCGTGCCGTCGTCGACGAGCTCGAGCGGCTTGGCGAAGAAGTGCAGGTGCAGCCGGCGCGACGCCTGGCCGGTCTCGCGCTGGCGCCACTGGTTCAGCACCTTGTCGATGACGAACACCTGCTTGTTGCCGGCCACGGCGGCCTTGGCCTGCTCGTCGTAGTCGAAGTCCTCGTCGTGCAGGATCATGTCGACGTCGCGCAGCTCGCCGAGCTCGCGCAGCTCGAGCGGCGTGAACTTCACCGACGTCGGCCCGCGGCGCCCGAACACGTGCACGTCGGTCACGGGCGACTGCTTGAGCCCCTCATACACGTTCGCCGGGATCTCGGTCGGCAACAGGTCTTCCGGGTGCTTGGCGAGCACGCGCGCCACGTCGAGCGCGACGTTGCCGTTGCCGATGACCGCGACCGACTGCGCGTCGAGCGGCCACTCGCGCGGGTAGTCGGGGTGCCCGTCGTACCAGCTGACGAAGTCGGCCGCGCCGTACGAGCCCTCGAGCTCGATGCCGGGCACCTTCAGGTCGGCGTCCTGAACGGCACCGGTCGCGAAGATGACGGCGTTGTAGTGCCGCTTCAGGTCGTCGAGCGTGAGGTCCTCGCCGAAGCGCACGTTGCCGAAGATGCGGATGTCGCCGCGGTCGAGCACCTCGCGGAGCGCCGTGATGATGCCCTTGATGCGCGGATGGTCGGGCGCGACGCCGTACCGCACGAGCCCGTAGGGCGCGGGCAGGTGATCGAACAGGTCGATCGAGACGTCGAAGTTCCGCTCGGCCTTCAGCAGGATGTCGGCGGCGTAGATGCCCGCCGGTCCGGCACCGACGATGGCGAGCCGCAGTTTGTTCCTCGTCACTAGCTTGATCTCTCCACGATGGTGTCGGCGAAGCGCGTGAGCGCCTTCTTCACGGGGCCGTCGGGCAACGGTGCGAGCGCGTCGACGGCGTCGCGCGCCCAGCGGTGCGCCTCGGCGAGCGTCGCGCGGGTGGCGTCGTGCTCGCGCAGCTCGGCGACGAGCGCATCGACCATCGCCGGTGACGGCACGATGCGGGAGGCCTGGGTGTTGGTGTCGTACGGGTCGCCGAGCGAGTCGGGGTCGGCGGGCATGACGTCGCGCTCGATGCGTTCGAGCAGCTTCGCCGACGAGGCATCCGTCTTGGCCAGCTCACGCAGCCGCAGCAGCGGCAGCGTGACGACGCCGGCCCGCAGGTCGGTGCCGGGCACCTTGCCGGTCTTCGCGGCGTCCGGCGACAGGTCGATGACGTCGTCGATGAGCTGGAAGGCGACGCCGATGCGCTCGCCGAACGTGACGATGGGCGTCTGGTACGCCGGGTCGGCGTTCGAGAAGACGATGCCCGACTGGGCGGCCGCGGCGATCAGCGATCCGGTCTTGTCGGCGAGCACCTGGATGTAGTGCGCGATCGGATCCTCGCCGCCCTGCGGGCCGACGGTCTCGTGCAACTGGCCGAGCACGAGTCGTTCGAACGTGTCGGCCTGCAGGCGGATCGCGCGTTCGCCGAGCCGAGCCATGAGCTGGCTGGCGCGCGCGAACAGCAGGTCGCCGGTGAGGATCGCGACCGAGTTGCCCCACACGGTCTGCGCGCTCGGTACGCCGCGGCGACGCTCCGACTCGTCCATGACGTCGTCGTGGTACAGGCTCGCGAGGTGCGTGATCTCGATCGCGGCGGCAGCGGTCACGACCTCGTCGGTCACGCCGTCGCCGAGTTGCGCGGTGAGCAGCGTGAGCATCGGGCGCACGCGCTTGCCGCCGGCGTCGAGCAGGTAACGAGCGGATGACCCGGCGATCGGATCGGCGAAACTGACCTCGCGCTCGAGCCCCGCCTCGACCTGCTCGAGCCCGGCGTCGATCGCCTTCGCCATCGCGCGGTCGGCGGCGGAGGCGAAGACCCGCTCGCTGAGCCCGAGATTGGCAGCGAGCGAGGAGCCGCGACGCGCGACCGGAAGGCTCGGATTCACGCCCACCAGCCTACCGGGGCCGCCGATGACCGGTCGCCGCGATGGCTCAGGGTTGAAGTACCCGGGCAGGTCGAGTAGCGATCAGGCCCTACGCGCGCGGTGCAGCGCGACGACCCCGAGCGTGAGGTTGCGCCACTGCACATCGTTCCAGCCGGCCTCGCGGATCCACGCGGCGAGCGTGCGCTGGTCGGGCCAGGCGTTGATCGACTCGTTGAGGTACTCGTAGGCCGTGTCGTTCGAGCTCGACAGCTTGACGAGCGGCGGCATGACGACCCGCTGGTAGAAGTCGTACCCGGCACGCACGAGCGCGGCGGGCGGGTGCGAGAACTCGCAGATGACGAGACGCCCGCCGGGCTTGGTCACGCGCAGGAACTCGGCGAGCGCCTGCTTGGGCTCGTTGACGTTGCGCAGCCCGAACGAGATCGTGACCGCGTCGAACGACTCGTCCTCGAACGGCAGCGCGGTCGCGTCGGCCTCGACGAACACGAGGTTCGGCACGTGCGCCTGGCGCGCGCGCCCGACCTCGATCATGCCGGGCGAGAAGTCCGCGGCGACGACCGATGCCCCCGACTTCGCGAGGCTCGCGCTCGAGGTGCCGGTGCCCGCGGCGACGTCGAGGATGCGCTCGCCGGGCTTCGGATCGACCGCCTTCGTCGTCGCGAGCCGCCAGAGCGGCGCATTGCCGACCGACAGCACCGTGTTCGTGCGGTCGTAGCCGGCCGCGACGCGATCGAACATCGCGGACACCTGCGAGGGGTCCTTGCCGAGGTCAGCGCGGGTCATCCTCCGAGTCTACGGCTCGGGGAATGCGCCGCCGGCGGGCACGGTTAACCCTCGTGAAGCGCTTCGCGCCATCCGGCCCGGGGCGTTCCCTACGGAAAGGACGCACATGAAGGCCATCTGGAACGGTGCCGTGCTCGCCGAGTCCGACGACACGGTCGTCGTCGAGGGCAACCACTACTTCCCGCGCGAGGCGCTCGACCCGCAGTTCTTCTCCCCGAGCGAGAACCACACGGTGTGCTCGTGGAAGGGCACCGCCGACTACCTACACGTCGAGGTCGACGGTCAGAGCAACCCGAACGCCGCGTGGTTCTACCCGACCCCGTTGGCCGCGGCGACCGAGATCACCGACCACGTCGCCTTCTGGCACGGCGTCGAGGTCGTCGACTGACGGCCTCGCCCGACGGCCGGGGTTCCCGGCTCGCGGACATAGGCTGATCCGGTGATCCCCAAGTCCGCGAGCCGCACACCCCCGGCGGCCGCTCCACGGCTCGTGGTGCGTACCGTCGCCATCGACGAGAACGAGCCGCTCATCCCCCGCACCGACCCGCGCAACCCCCTCGTGTGGATGCGCCGCGGCGAGGGCATCGTCGGGCTCGGCGAGGTGCTGCGCATCGAGTCGAGGGGCGCGTCGCGCATCGACGACGCCGCAGCCGCGTGGACCGAGCTCGCGGCGCGCGCCGATGTCGACGATCGCGTGGGCCTGCCGGGCACCGGCCTCGTGGCGTTCGGCACGTTCGCGTTCGCCGCGGCCTCGACCGCGACGAGCGTGCTCATCGTGCCCGAGCTGGTGCTCGGGCGGCGCGACGGCCGCGCCTGGGTCACCCGGATCACGCTCACCACGGGCGATCCGACGACGGATGTCTCAGACGGCACCGCCGACCCGACCATTCCCGAGCCCGCGCCGAAACGCAAGGTGCCGCGGGTCGCGTTCGCGCCCGGCAGCCTGCCGCCCGGCGCCTACGAGGCGGCCGTCGCCGAGGCGGTCCGCCGCATCGACGGCGGCGAGCCCGAGACGGCCGGCGCGCAGCAGAAGGCCAGCGCCCAGCAGAAGGCCAGCCCCCTGCAGAAGGTGGTCCTCGCGCGCCAGCTCGTGGGCCGGCTGGACGACGAGGCCGGCCTGCGCGCCACGATCCGCCAGCTCGCCGACGACTACCCCGACACGTGGGTGTTCGCGGTCGACGGCCTCATCGGGGCGAGTCCCGAGACGCTCGTGCGCGTCGACCACGGGCAGGTCTCGGCCCGCGTGCTGGCGGGCACGGCCGCACGGGGTGCCGGCGAGGCATCCGACCGCGACCGCGCCGCGGCCCTGCAGCAGTCACCGAAGGATCTCGCCGAGCACGCGCTCGCGGTCGCGAGCGCCGTGAAGCGGCTCGCGCCGCACACCGCGCGCCTCGACACGAGCCCCGAGCCGTTCACGCTGCAGCTGCCGAACCTCTGGCATCTCGCGACCGACCTGAAGGGCGTGCTCGGCGACGGGTCGAGCTCGCTCGACCTCGTGCGCGCCGTGCACCCGACCGCCGCGGTCGCCGGAACCCCTCGGCGCACCGCGATGTCGACGCTCGCCGAGCTCGAGGGCTTCGATCGGCGCCGCTACGCCGGACCCGTCGGCTGGGTCGACGGCGACGGCGACGGTGAGTGGGCGATCGCCCTGCGCTGCGCGCAGGTCGACGGCGACGGCACCGTCACGGCATATGCCGGATGCGGCATCGTGCATGACTCGGTGCCGGCCGACGAGCTCGCGGAGACCGAGATGAAGTTCCGCCCGATCATCGAGGCGTTCGGCGGCTGACGCCGTTCCACCCGCCCCACCGCTGGTCGAGCAGCGACGACACGAAGTGGCGACGCGTATCGAGACCCGGTCACCAGGTCTCGATACGCGTGCTCGTTTCTCGCGCGCTACTCGACCAGCGGGCGGCTCAGTTCTCGAGGAGTCGCGCGCGCTCGGCCGCGACGTCGAAGTCGGCGGGAGGCCAGTCGAGCCGCATGCCCTCGAGCACCGCGATCAGCAGCCGCGCGACCGCGAGCCGGGCGTACCACTTCCGGTCGGCGGGCACCACGTACCACGGCGCCCGGTCGGTCGATGTGCGCTCGATCGCCACCTGGTACGCCTCCTGGTAGGCCGGCCATTGCTCGCGCTCGTCGATGTCGCCCGGGTTGAACTTCCAGTGCTTGTCGGCCCGGTCGAGGCGCTTCAGGAGCCGGGCCTTCTGCTCGTCGTATGACACGTGCAGCATGACCTTCACGATCGACACGCCGTCTGCGACGAGCTCGTCTTCGAACTCGGCGATCGCGTCGTATCGCCGCTCGAGCTCGTCGGGCGAGGCGAGCTGCCGCACCCGGCCGATCAGCACGTCTTCGTAGTGGGAGCGGTCGAAGACGCCGATCATGCCGGCCTCGGGCACCTGCTTCCGGATGCGCCAGAGGAAGTCGTGCGCGAGCTCCTCGTCGGTGGGCTTCTTGAACGCCGCGAGCTGCACACCCTGCGGGTCGACCGACCCGACGACGTGCTTGACGACCCCGCCCTTGCCCGCGGTGTCCATGCCCTGCAGCACGAGCAGCACGCGCCGGCGATCGCCGGCCGCGCGGCTGTTCGCGAACAACAGCTCCTGCAGCTCGGCGAGCGACTCGGCGGTCTCGGCGAGCGCCGCCTCGCCCTCGGCCTTGCCGCCGTCGAAGCCTGGGTGCGCGTCGGCTCGGGCTGCGGCGAGCCGAAACCCGGGATACGCCCGCAGGAGCTCGACGGGATCCTCGGTCCAGTACGCGCCGTCGCTCATGCCGACAGGCTACTCGCTGCATACCGCGACCCGTCCCACCTGTCCTTGCTCAGGAACGCTGGGTGGGCGCACGGCGTGTCGGTGCCCGACACGCCGCGGGTGGCACCCACCTTCCTGAGCAAGGGATCGGCGAGGCGGCGGCACCTCACCGCGCGGCTGGCCACGACCTCACCGGCGCGGCCGCAGCGTGCCACGGCTCGCGCGGGGAGCACGACCTCCCACATCTCCTTGTTCAGGAAGCTCGAGCGAGCCGGTGGCGTGTCGGTGCCCGACACGCCGCACTTCACCCCGATCTTCCTGAGCAAGGAAGGGGGAACAAGGAACGGGCGGGAACGCCACGCGGGCAGCGCGGCAACGCGGGCAGCGCGTCAGCAGCGACCCAGCGCGGACAGCGCGGCAGGGGCGAGCGGATGCCTCGGCTCGAGGCCGCGCTCAGCGCGGCAGCGGCACCTCGAGCAGCGCCGGTTCGGTCACGGCCGTGCCGAGCGCCTCGTCGAGCTCGCCGCGCGTCGCGGCACGCGAATAGCTCCAGCCGTACGCCCGCGCGAGCGCCTCGAGGTCGACCCGCTGCGGCGTGAACTGCACACGGTCGAACGCGTCAGCGGGTGCGGTGCCCGCGACCTCGAGCGCGTCGAAGATGCTGCCGCCGCCGTCGTTGCCGACGATGAGCTGCACACGCGGCCGTGCCTCGCCTTCACCGAGCAGCAGCGAACCCGCGTCGTGCAGCAGCGCGAGGTCACCCACGAGTGCCCGCGTGACGCCCGGCTTCGCGTCGGGCGCCTGCTGGCTCGCGATCGCGACGCCGAGGGTCGTGGCCACGGTGCCGTCGATGCCCGCGAGTCCGCGGTTCGCGTGCACCCGGATGCGTCGTCCCGGCACGACCTTGTCGGCGTCGCGGATGAGCCGCGACGACGCGAACACGAGCCGGTCGTGCGGCCAGGTCGCCGCCCACAGCGCCTCGACCAGCATGCGGCGTGAGACGGGCTCGCGGACCCGCGCGAGCTGCGCCTTCAGGTATGCGCGCTGTGCGGCGAAGTCGGAGACGTGCCCGGTCTCGTCGATGCCGTCACGCACGGCGTCGGCCGACGGCGACGCGTCGTCGAGGAGCATCCGGCTCGCGCGCACCCACCGGCCGGTCCACGCACGCTCCTCGGCCGTGGGCTCGTGCGGCTCGGCGCGCACCGCGCGCTCGAAGCGGCGTACCCGGCGGCCAGGGTTGAACCACTCGATGCCCGAGGGGGCGACGACGATCGTCTCGACGTCGTCGCGCTGCACCAGCGCGGGCACCTCGCGCGAGAGCGTGGGGTGCCCGAACACGACGACGCGCTGCACCTCGTCGCCGAACCCGGGCTCGCGCAGGAGCTCGCGATACGCGACGACGAGGTTCGGGCCGAAGCGGGCTCCGCTCGAGACCTCGGCCGCGAGCGGCCAGCCGCCCGCGCGTGCGAAGGCCTCCGCGCCCTCGCCCGCGCCGGCTCCGGCCACGACGAGTGTGCGCGGACCCGGGGCGATCAGCGCGCCCGAGGCTGGCGCATCGTCCGGCGCGGTGACGCCGATCGGGCGGCCCGTCGGCGTCACGGCGGGCTCAGCCGTCCGCCCGGCTGATGCGAGGGCAGCGAGCCGATCGGTCACGCTCGGCCGAGCGGGCACGCCGGCAGATCCAGGCTCGGAGGGCCCGGTCGGCGCCGGCGGCCAGGTCGTCGTCGCGGCTGGCATGACGCGGGTCTCGTCCGGGACTGACCCGATGCTCGGCGAGCCCGCGCCGGCATCCGCGGTCGAGCCCCCGCCCGAGGCATCCGCCGCGCCTTCGCCCGAGGCATCCGTCGCCCCGCTTTCGCCCGAGGCATCCGCCATCGTGCCTGCCCCCGCGGCATCTGCCCCCAGCAGGCCGCCCCGCTCCGGCGACCCGGCCCACTCGGCCAGCTCGGCGCGCCGCGCCTCGACCGCAGCCCGGTCGACCGTCACCGGCGCGGAGAGCGGCTCGCGGAGTTGCAGGTTCAGGTGCACGGGCCCGGGCCCGGGGTGCGCGATCGGCTCGCCGCGGTCGTCGACGCCCATGGCCGCGTCGGCGGCTCGGTGCGCGAGCCGCACGGCGGCATCGGCCGCGTCGTCGGACGGGGCGGCGGCGTCGCACTCGTACCGCACCGCGCCCGCGAAGATGCCCGGCTGCATGGTCGTCTGGTTGGAGCGGATGCCGCGCAACTCGGCGGGACGATCGGCCGTGAGCGCGATCAGCGGCACGCCCGTGTGATGGGCCTCGAGAATGGCCGGGTGCAGGTTCGCGACCGCGGTGCCCGAGGTCGTGATCACGAGTGCCGGCCGCCCGGACTCGACGCCGAGTCCGAGCGCCAGGAAGCCCGCGCCCCGCTCATCGATCCGCACGTGCAGGCGGACGAGGCCCGCGCGCTCCAGCTCGGCGGCCGCGAGCGCGAGGGCCTGCGAGCGCGAACCGGGCGACACGACGACATCGGTCACGCCGAGCGCGACGAACTCGGCGAGCAGCGCGAGCGAGAAGGTGCTGGCCCGCGAAGACATGCTCGCCGGGGAATGCGGGCTCGCTGCCGATTCGGGGGGCCGGTGGTCCGGCTCAGCCATTCGGCCGGCCGGTCGTGCCGTTGTCTCCGGGGTCGGGCCGGTCCGGACGGTGCGGCGTTCCGCCGGACGGTCCCGATTCCGGATGCCCCGGGCCGGGCATCGACCCACCGGGCGGCTGCTCGTCGGGTGCGTCTGGATGGTCGATCGTCTCGTCGAGCTCGACGTCGAGGTCGGCGAGCTCCTGCTCGAGCCGGCGGATGCGCTCCTCCTGCTCGGCGTCGCGGTCGAGTCTGCGGAGGAAGTCGCTGTCGTCGTCGGGGGCCACGGGAGCGCCGCGGCCGCCGCCCGAACGGACCGAGCGCGTCGCACGACCCCGGCCGATGACGAACCAGAGCACGGCGCCGATGACCGGCACCACGAGGATCACCACGATCCACCAGGCGCGCGAGAGACCGCGGATACGCAGCCTGTCGAACAGTGCGCAGTCCACCACGGCGTAGATCATGAAGACCACGGCCGCGACCACCAGGGGGATGGCGAGCCTGACCATGCCCCGAGTATAGGCATGTCCGGATCACGGTCGGCTGGGAGCGGCCCGGGCTTGACGTGGGGCGGATTGCCGTCCGGTGGTTTCGGATGGCCGGGCGGTGCCGGCCGGTTGAGGGCACGTTCAGGCGGCCTGCCTACACTGGCAGAGTGAAATCCGTCCCGGTCTGGCTGAAGTACACGGTGCTTCGCGTGCTCCTGTTCGCGGTGCCGTTCGCGGTGCTCATGATCGCCGGCGTGACCTGGTGGATCTCCGCGCTCGTGGCTGCGCTCTTCGGCCTCGCCGCATCGGCGGTGTTCCTGCGCGGATCACGAGACGAGATGTCACGGAACCTGTACGCCGCCCGGCACCGTGAGGAGCCCGCGCCGACGCTCGACGCCGACGCCGAGGACGCCGCGGTCGACGCGCGCGAGCGCCCGGCCGACTGAGCGCCGACGGCGCACGCGTCGTGAGACCCGAACCCGGGTTCAGAGCGCGAAAACCAGCCCGAGCCCGACGCCGTAGACGAGTGCGGTCAGGCTCGCGAGCTGCAGCGCGGTGATCAGCTCGCGCGGCGTGCGGCCCCAGATCACGATGATGCAGGCGGGCACCGCGGCCAGTAGCGCGAAGAACAGCAGCGCCGCCGTCGGGTAGAGCAGGGTCCAGAACCCGACGAGCCCGAACGGCACGAGCATGAAGACGGCGAACAGGATGCGCCCCGCGAGCGGGCCGACGAGCACCGCGAGCGTGCGCTTGCCCGCCACCTTGTCTTGAGCGACGTCGCGCAGGTTGTTCGCCATCAGCACGGCGCACGCGAGCAGGCCGACGCCGACTCCGCCCAGCCAGGCCTCGAGGTTCACCCAGCGCGACTGCACGAACGCGGACCCGGCGGTCGCGACGATGCCGAAGAAGACGAAGACGAACAGCTCGCCGAAGCCGAAGTAGCCGTAGGGTCGCTTGCCGCCCGTGTAGAACCAGGCCGCCACGATCGCGGCCGCCCCGACCGCGAGGAACCACCACTCCTGCATCATGATCGTGAGCACGAGCCCGGCGAGCGCGGCGAGCGCGAAGAACGCGAGCGCGACCGCGAGCACGTGCCTGGGGTTCACCACTCCCGAGCCCGTGAGGCGGGCCGGACCGACCCGGTACTCGTCGGTGCCGCGCACACCGTCGGAGTAGTCGTTGGCGTAGTTCACGCCGATCTGCAGCGCGAGCGCGACGATGAGCGCGAGCAGGGCGCGCACGGGGTACCAGTTGGCGTCGGGGATCGCGACGGCCCCGGCGCCCGTGCCGAGCGCGACGGGCGCGATCGCGAGCGGCAGGGTGCGCAGACGCGCCCCCGAGATCCAGTCGGCCGCGGTCACCGGGCCGCGCGCGACCTTCGGCGTGACCCCGGCTTTGGCCGGATTGCCTGAGCGCCCGCGCGTACGCGCGCCGCGATTCGGCTCGCGGTCGCGGTCGGAGCTCTTCGTCGTCTTCGGGGGTGCCACCTGGCCATGGTAACGACCCGGCGTGCCGGCCGGGTCACGCGTGCCGGCCGGGTCACGCGAGAGGTGCACACCCCAACGCAGGTCGTGCATCGACCCCGTACGGTGCAGCTGAGAACCCACCAGAATATATTAGCACTCGCGGATCCGATTCGCGATCGCGCGGCGATCGGGTTTGCCCGACGCGAGCATCGGCATCGCGTCGAGCGAGGCGAACCGCACCGGCCGGCCGGCCGGCGGCAGCCCCGCGGCGTCGGTCACCTCGGCCAGTGTCTCGAGCGAGACGGATGTCCCGGCCGCCGCGACCGCGACCCGCTGCCCCCACTCGGGGTCCTCGACCGCGACGACCACGGCCTGCTCGAGCCCCGGCAGCGCGCGCACCGCGCGCTCGACCTCGTGCAGCGCGACCTTCACCCCGCCCGAGATGATCTGGTCGTCGGCGCGGCCCCGGATGCGGAGCGCCCCCTGCCCGTCCAGCTCGCCGAGGTCCCCCGTGCGATACCACCGCACGCCGTCGGGATCGACCACGAACGCGCTGGCCGTACGCGCGGCGTCACCGAGATACCCGTCGGCGAGCGTCCGGCCGGCGAGCTCCACGATGCCGTCTTCGGCGATACGGACCCGCACGCCCGGAAGGGCGTCTGCCTCGTAGACGCATCCGCCCGCCGTCTCGCTCGAGCCGTACGTCCGCACGAGCCGAACCCCCAGCTCGGCCGCCGCCACCCGCAGCGGCTCGGCGAGCGCCTGCCCGCCCACGAGGACCGCCGCGTAGGCGCGGAGCGCCTGCGCCACGGGGTGACCGGCGTCGCCGCCCGCGGCCTCGACGAGCCGCGCGAGCTGCACCGGCACGAGCGAGGTGTACCGCGGCAGGTCGTCGCCGGCATGCCTCAGCCGGTCGGTCGCGGCGAGGAACGACTCGGCCCCGAAGTGCGCGTGGCCGCCGGCGCCGAGCACGACCGGCGCAGTGCCGGCGACGATCGAGCGCACGAGCACCTGCGCGCCGGCGATGTAGTGCGCGGGCAGCGCGAGCAGCCAGCGGCCGTGCCCGCCGAGACGCTCGGCGGTCGCGTCGGCGCTCGCCGTGAGGGCGTCGGCCGAGAGCAGCACTCGCTTCGGGGCATCCGTCGACCCGCTCGTCTCGACGACGAGCGCGACCCCGTCGTCGACCGGGATGTCGGCCGCCGCGGCGGCCGCGCCCGCGTCCCCACCCACGCCCGCGTCCCCACCCGCGCCCGCGTCCCCGCCCGCGCCCGCGCCCGCGGCCGTCGGCCAGACCGCGGGTCCGCCTGCGAGCGCCGCGCGAATCCCCGCGGTCACCGCGGCGACGTCGGCCGCCGGGACCCGCAGCACGCGTTTCATCGGATCATCCGATCAGAAGTGCCACGGGTGCGGCCCCCAGTCGGGCGCGCGCTTCTCGAGGAACGCGTCCCGCCCCTCGACCGCCTCGTCGGTGCCGTACGCGAGCCGCGTGGCCTCGCCCGCGAACACCTGCTGGCCGACCAGCCCGTCGTCCACGGCGTTGAACGCGAACTTCAGCATGCGGATCGCCGTCGGCGACTTGGTCAGGATCGTGCGTGCCATCGCGATCGCCTCACGCTCGAGGTCGGCGTGCGGCACCACGCGGTTGACCGCACCCATCTCGTACGCGCGCTCGGCGCTGTACTCCTCGGCGAGGAAGAACACCTCACGCGCGAGCTTCTGCCCGATCTGGCGCGCGAAGTACGCCGAGCCGTACCCGGCGTCGAAGCTGCCCACGTCGGCGTCGGTCTGCTTGAACCGGCCGTGCTCACGGCTCGCGATCGTCAGGTCGGCGACCACGTGCAGCGAGTGCCCGCCGCCCGCCGCCCACCCGGGCACGACCGCGATGACGACCTTCGGCATGAAGCGGATGAGCCGCTGCACCTCGAGGATGTGGAGGCGCCCGAGCGCGGCGTGCGAAGCGCCGTCGGCGCCGTCGTCGACCAGCCCCGTCTCGGCGTCGGAGTACCGGTAGCCGTCGCGCCCGCGGATCCGCTGGTCGCCACCCGAGCAGAACGCCCAGCCGCCGTCCTTCGCGCTCGGACCGTTGCCCGTCAGCAGCACGACCCCGATGCGCGGGTTCGTGCGCGCGTCCTCGAGCGCGCGGAACAGCTCGTCGACGGTGTGCGGCCGGAACGCGTTGCGCACCTCGGGCCGGTCGAACGCGACGCGCGCGATGCGCCCGTCGCGCGAGTGGTGATAGGTGACATCGGTGAAGGATGCCCCGGCCGGAGCCTGCTCCCACTCGCTCGCGTCGAACAGTTCGGACACCTCGTCAGCCATCCCCCCACCCTATTCCGCCCCGCTCGCCCAGCCCGGCCCGCACCGGCGCTGGCGCGCGCAGCGCCATGGAAGTCGAAAAGTGGGTCGGCGCACGTGCAGGACGGCCTTCCAACCCACCGCCCGGCCGCATGCCCACTTTCGGCAGCATCGCGAAGGGGCGCCACGGCGGGCGGGGGCCGCCGGGCGTGGGCGGGCCGGCATCGTTGGTCGCGTAGCGAGCGACGAAGGAGCACGCGTATCGAGACCCGGTGACGAGACTCGGCAGCGCCGGTCGCGAGGTCTCGATTCGCTCGCTGGCGCTCACTACCCGACGAACGGCCGGCGGGTGGCGCGGGCGGATGCCACGATGGGGGGATGCACGAGATGGCGCTGCCGGCACTCCGCGACCTGACCGAGACCGCGCGGGTGGTGGCGCTGCCGCTCGTGACCCGCTTCCGCGGCATCGACGTGCGCGAGGCGCTGCTGTTCGAGGGGCCCGAAGGCTGGACCGAGTTCTCGCCGTTCGCCGAATACGACGACGACGAGGCATCCGCCTGGCTCGAAGCCGCCATCGACTACGCGTGGCGGCCGACGCCGCCCGCGCTGCGAGACCGCATCCGCGTGAACGCGACCGTGCCCGCGGTCGATGCCGACAGTGTGGCCGCGGTGCTCGACCGGTTCCCGGGCTGCCGCACGGCGAAGGTGAAGGTCGCCATGGGCGACCAGACGCTCGCGCAGGACATCGCGCGCGTGCGCGCGGTGCGCGAGGTGCTCGGGCCCGAGGGGCGCGTGCGGCTCGACGCGAACGGCGGCTGGAACGTCGACGAGGCCGAGCACGCGATCCACGCGCTTGCGGAGTTCGACCTCGAGTACGTCGAACAGCCGTGCGCGAGCCTCGCCGAGCTCGCCGAGATCGGGATCCGCACCGCGTACATGGGCATCCCGATCGCGGCGGATGAGAGCGTGCGCCGGGCGTCCGACCCGCTCGCGGTCGCCGAGGCCGGCGCGGCCGACCTGCTCGTGATCAAGGCGCAGCCGCTCGGCGGCATCCGCCGGGCGCTCTCGATCGTCGAGCAGGCCGGGCTGCCCGTGAACGTCTCGAGCGCGCTCGACACGAGCGTCGGCCTCGCGATGGGCGCCGCGCTCGCGGCGGCCGTGCCGTCACTCGAGTACGACTGCGGGCTCGGCACCGCGTCATTGCTGGCGGCGGATGTCTCGCGCGATCCGCTCGTTCCCGAAGACGGTTCGGTCCCCGTCCGCCGCGTGCTGCCCGACCCGGCCCTGCTCGACCGCGCCGCGGCCGACGCCGACCGCACGGCCTGGTGGCTCGCCCGTCTCGAACGCTGCTACGCCCTCCTCGCCGCGCGCCCCTGACGACCGCCGCGCGGCCCCGGGCGCACCGCGCCGGCCCGGCGCACCGCGCCAGCCCCGACGTACTGCGCCAGCCCGGACGTACTGCGCCAACCCCACCCAACCGCGCCACCCCGACCAACCGCACCAACCCCGACGTACTGCGCCAGCCCCGACGGTCGCGCCGGGCGCTATCCGTCGCCGGTGGCGCGGCGAACCGAACGTGGCGCGCTCAGCGCGCGAGCCAGCAGTGCGGGCCAGCCGCGAAGGACTGCGCCAGCCCGACCCCACCACGCCAGCCCCGACGTACTGCGCCAGCGCCAACCGTCGCGCCGGGCGCTATCCGTCGCCGGTGGCGCGGCCGACCGAACCTGGCGCTGCGCGCGCACGCCAGCGGTGAACCCGCGGAACGCGCAGCCACGCGGCCTGACAGCCTACAGGCCCGAGTAGGCGTGCAGGCCCTTGAAGAACAGGTTGACCACGGTGAAGTTGAACAGCACCGTCGAGAAGCCGATGATGGCGAGCCACGCCGAACGCGACCCGCGCCAGCCGCGCGTCGCACGCGCGTGGATGTACCCGGCGTAGACGACCCAGATGATGAACGTCCACACCTCTTTGGTGTCCCAGCCCCAATAGCGGCCCCAGGCCTTCTCGGCCCAGATGGCGCCGGCGATGAGCGTGAATGTCCACATGATGAAGCCGATGATGTTCAGCCGGTAGGCGAGGTTCTCGAGCGACTTCGCGCTCGGCAGCGTCGCGAGGAACGAGCGCTTCACCGCTTCAGCCGACGCGGCGAGCGACTCGCGCCGGGCCTGCATGAGCTGCACGACCGACAGCGCGAACCCGAGCGCGAAGAACCCGACCGACGCGGTCGCCACGAACACGTGGATGATCAGCCAGGCCGACTGCAGGGCCGGTGGCAGCGGGATGACGCTTACATAGAAGTTCACGGTGGCGACGCCGAGCAGCACGAGCACGAGCCCCGACACGAACGTGCCGAGGAAGCGCAGGTCCTGCTTCGAGAGGATCAGCACGACGAGGAACACCGTGGTCACAAGCAGTGTGCCCGTGAGCGCGAACTCGTACATGTTCGCCCACGGCACGCGCTCGGCGGCGATGCCGCGCAGGATCGCGCCGGCGAGGTGCAGCAGCCATGCCACGACCGTCATGGCGACCGCGACCCGCAGCACCGGCGAGCGCCCGTAGTCGACGGTCGCGCCGTGGTCGGTCGCCCGCTGCCAGCGCGAGGGCCGCGACGAGCCGGCGTCCACGCCGTCGACCGCGCCCGACCGGGCGACACCTGCGGCGTCACGCGCGCTGCGCGCCGCCGTCGCGGCCTGCAGCGCACCAACGCGCTCGGGTTCGGCGTCGGCCGCGAGCGCGGCCTCGGCCGAGGCATCCGCCGCCCGTGCCGCAGCACCACCGCGCTTGGCGAGGTCGATCGCGTACGCGATGAACGCGATCGCGTACACGGCCATCGCCGAGTACACGCAGAGGATCGAGATCTCATCGAGCGTGAACGTCACGTATCAACCTTACGTCGCGGGTTTCGAGGAATCGGAGGAATCATCAGAGCGGGCGCCGGCGGATGCCTCACCGGCAGCAGCGGCGCCGGGCACCGTCTCGTCGACAGCAGCGGCGCGGGGCCCACCCTCGCCGTCGGCCGAGCCGTCGGCCGCCCCGTCGGCCGGCCCGCCCGCCGACCCGCCCGCCGGCCCGTCATCCGCCGTCGCGGCGATCGCGGCGCCGTGCGCGTCCGCGAACGACCGCACGGCGTCGTCGAGGTTCGGGTCCTCGCCGCGCGCGAGCCCGGCGTACTCGAGCACGATCCGGCCGTCGCGCCGGGTCACCGCCTTCACCCAGATGCGGCGGCGCGGCACGAACAGCGAGGTCATGAGCCCCGCGAGGATGAGGATCGCGAACACCAGCACCCAGCCCTGCGTCGGGTCGTGGTGCACGTCGAACGATGCGAAGCGCTTCACGCTCGTCGAGTAGTCGCCCGCGGCCGCGTCGGGGGACGCGTCCTCGAACGTGACCGTGCCGCGTCCGCCGGGCAGGTCGGCCGTCTCGCCGGGCATGAGCTCGAGCGAGTCGACGCCGGTCTCGCCGCCGGTGAGCTGCTCCATGTCGGTCGGGTCGAGCGTGTAGACCGACGTCGGGGTGCCGTCGTCGATGCCGAGGTCGCCCTCGTAGACGTTGAGCGTGAGCACGGGGTAGATGAGGTCGGGGTAGGTCGAGGTGTAGGCGCCCGTCGACATCACGTCCTGCGTCGGGTACAGGAACCCGATCATGCCGAGCTGCTCGTCGAGCCCGTCGGTGACCTTGACGACGCCGATCGAGGTGAGGTTCGCGTCTTCGGGCAAGAACGGCACCGAGTCGGTGAACACGACGTCGCCGTCGGCGTTCCGCACCGTGATCGTCGGGGCGTAGCCATTGCCGAGCAGGAACACGTCGGTGCCGAACACGCGCAGCGGTTCGTTGACCTTGACGGTGCCGTCGATCGGCTCGCCGTCCTCGCCCTCGACGGTGACGTGCGCGGTGAAGTCGGTCGGCTGCCCGATCGCGTCGCTGTTCTGCGTCTCGTAGACCACGTCGAGGCCCTCGAGCGACAGCCGGTACGGCGTGAGCTCCGAGTCGACGAAGAACCGCCCCGGGTTGAAGGAGTCGAACGCCGCGAGCGTGTTCACGAACGACTGCCCCTCGACGATCACGCGCTGACCGGCGAACCCGAACCCGCCGCCGATGCCCACCGTGACCAGCACGCCGAGCAGCGCCGTATGGAACACCAGGTTGCCGGTCTCGCGCAGGTAGCCGCGCTCCGCCGAGACGGATGCCTCGCCCCGCAGCTCGTACCGCTCGACCCGGTACCCGGACTGTTTCAGCCGCTTCGCGGCGTCGGCGATCGCCGCCCTGGCATCGGCGTCGTCGAAGCCTGCGGGCAGCTCGCGCTCGGTGTACGCGGCCAGCCGCGACAGCCGCACGGGCGTGCGCGGGGGGCGTGCACGCAGCGCCTCGAAGTGGTGCTTCGTGCGCGGGATGATGCAGCCGATGAGCGAGACGAACAGCAGCAGGTAGACCGCCGAGAACCAGGCCGACGTGTACACGTCGAACATCTGGAACGAGTCGAGCACCGGCGCCAGGTCGGGATTGTCCTGGAAGTACTGGGTGACGCCGTTCGGGTCGCTCGAGCGCTGCGGTACGAGCGAGCCGGGCACCGCCGCGATCGCGAGCAGCAGCAGGAGCAGCAGTGCCGTGCGCATGCTCGTGAGCTGGCGCCACGCGAAGCGCAGCCAGCCGACGAAGCCGAGCTTGGGCTGGTTCACGCCACCGCCCGGACCGCCCGGGGTTCCGCCCGGCGCGCCTGCCGCGCCGCCCGGCCCGCCCGTGTCGGGCTCGGGCGCTGAGCCGTCGTCGTAGTCGGCCGGCCGCAGCGGGTCAGAGGACGAGGTCGATGCCACTCATCACCACCTGGAGTTCGCTCATCCACGCGGTCCAGAGCCCGCTGACCATCACGATGCCCGTGATGATCAGCAGTCCCCCGCCGATGAGGTTGATCGTTCGGATGTGCCGGCGCAGGAACGCCAGCGAGCCCGTCACCCAGCCGAAGCCGAGCGCGACGAGCAGGAACGGGATGCCGAGCCCGACGCAGTACGCGAGCCCGAGCAGGGCACCACGCCAGACCGACTCGGCGTTGAGGCTGAGGCTCAGCACCGCGGCGAGCGCCGGCCCGATGCACGGCGTCCAGCCCAGTCCGAACACGACCCCGAGCAGCGGGGCTCCCGCGAGCCCGGTCGCGGGCCGCCACGCGGGCTTCAGCTGCCGCTGGAGGAACGTGAACTGCCCGATGAACACCAGGCCCATCACGATGAGCACGACGCCGAGCACGCGCGTGATCGGGTCCTGCCAGAGTCTGAGCCACGCGCCGGCTGCGCCGGCCAGCGAGGTGTACACGAGGAACACGGCGGTGAAGCCCGCCACGAACAGCGCAACGCCCAGCAACAGCCGGCGTCGGTTGCGGCGCTCGACGGATGCCTCGGCCGAGGCATCCGCGAACCCGCCGATATAGCCCAGGTAGCCGGGCACGAGCGGCAGGACGCACGGCGACAGGAAGGAGATGAGGCCTGCGGCGAGCGCGATCGGGATCGCGACGAGGAGCTGCCCGCTGAAGACCAGTTCGCCGGGTCCCACGTCAGGTGCCCTCGGCGGCGACGTCGCGCACGATCGTGTCGAGGATCGACTCGCTCTCGATCTGCCCGAGGATGCGCGCCGCGACGCGGCCGTCCCGGTCGAGCACGAGCGTCGTCGGCACGGCCGCGGCCGGCACCTTGCCCGCGAACGCGAACTGCACGCGCCCCTCGTCGACGTCGAGGATCGAGGGGTAGGTGATGCCGTAGTCCTCCTCGAACGGGCGGGCGGTGCCCGCCTGGTCGCGCACGTTGACGCCCACGAACACGGCGTCGTCGGGGTAGGCCTCATGCACGGCCTGCAGGATCGGCGCCTCGACACGGCACGGCGCGCAGCCTGCGTACCAGAAGTTCACGACCGCGACCTTGCCGAGCGCGTCGGCCGAGTCGAACTCGCCGCCGTCGACGGTCTCGCCGGCGAACTCGACCGGCTCGCCGCGCTGGTCGGGTGCGAACTCGGCGACCGTGCCGTCACCCGCGATGTAGTTCTTGCCGCTGCCCTCGCGGTACTGCTCGGCGAGCGGGTCCGAGCTGCAGCCGGCGAGCAGCAGGGCGCCGGCCGCGACGATCGCGATCCCGGCTCTCCGCTGGTCGATCAGCGAGCGCCAGCGAGCGTATCGAGACCCCGCGACCCGATCTCGAGACTGGTCGCCGGGTCTCGATACGGCGCTGGCGCGCCTACTCGACCAACGGAACATCAGACCGCCCCCACGTCGGTGGCCTGCTCGGAGAGCCCGGCGGCGGGGTCGCGGTAGCCGACCTCGACGAATCGGTCGCCGCGGCGCTCGAAGCTCGTGATGCTCGAGAGCGCGCAGCGGCGCCGGCGCGGGTCGTGTGCGAGCTGGCGGCCCGTGACCCGGCGGTGCGCCATCCAGATCGGCAGCTGGTGGCTCACGACGACCACGTCGCCGCCGCCGGCGGACTCCCAGGCGTCGTCCATCGCGTGCAGCATGCGGGTCGCGATGTCGCGGAACGGCTCGCCCCAGCTCGGTTCCCACGGGTTCACGAGGAAGGGCCAGTTGCGCACGTCGCGGAGCGCAGACTCGCGGCCGTGCATCTTCATGCCCTCGAACCGGTTCTCGGGCTCGATGACGCGGCCGTCGATGGTCGGCTCGACGCCGAAGGCGGCCGCGATCGGCTCGGCCGACTGCCGCGTGCGTTGCAGTGGGGAGGCGACCAGCGCACTCACCGGCCGGCCCGCCGAGACGAGCTCGTCGGCCGCCGCCTGCGCCATGTCGCGGCCGAGGTCGGAGAGACCGAAGCCGTCGAGCCGCCCGTACAGCACACGCTGCGGGTTGAACACCTCGCCGTGGCGCACGAGATGGATCTGATCGGCCGGCACGGGTTCCAGTCTACGGAGCGGCATCCTTTGAATCCGCCGAGCGTCGGCGAGGGCGCCGGTAGGATGAGTCTCCGTGACTTCACGCACCCTGATCAAGGACCTTGCCGCGCTGCCCGACGGCCCCGTCACCGTCGCCGGATGGGTCGAGACCGTCCGAGATCAGAAGAAGGTGCAGTTCATCATCCTGCGCGACGAGTCGGGTTCCGCGCAGCTCGTGAATCCGGCCGTGCGCGAGCTCGACCCCGAGGGCGTGTCGGTCGGCGCGGCCGAGGCGCTCGCGACCACCGAGGCCATCTCGGCGCTGTCGCACGGGTCATTCATCCGGGTCACGGGTGAGCTCAAGCACGACGAGCGGGTGAAGCTCGGCGGCCTCGAGGTGAAGATCGGCTCGCTCGAGGTGATCACCGAGGCGCTCGAGACGCCGATCGCGGCCGACTCGTCGCTCGACAAGCGCATGGACTGGCGCTTCCTCGACCTCCGTCACCCCAAGCAGAACCTCATCTTCCGCATCCAGACGACGTTCCTGCACGCGCTGCGCACCTACTGGGTCGAGCACGAGTTCATCGAGGTGCACACCCCGAAGCTCATGGCCTCGCCGTCGGAGTCGCGTGCCGAGCTGTTCCAGCTCGACTACTTCGAGACGACCGCGTACCTCGCGCAGAGCCCGCAGCACTTCAAGCAGATGGCGCAGTCCGCCGGGTTCGGCAAGATCTTCGAGGTCGGGCCCGCGTTCCGCGCCGACCCGTCGTTCACGTCGCGGCACGCGACCGAGTTCACGTCGGTCGACATCGAGATCAGCTGGATCGACTCGCACGAGGACGTCATGCAGCTGCATGAAGAGCTGCTCGTCGCTGGCCTCACCGCCGTGGTCGAGAAGCACGGCGCCGAGGTCGCCGAGCAGTTCGGCATCGAGCTGACCGTGCCGACCACGCCGTTCCCACGCATCCCGCTCGCCGAGGCCAAGCAGATCGTCGCCGAGCACGGCTACGTCGTGCCGCGCGCCGACGCCGACATGGACCCCGAGGGCGAGCGCCGCATCTCGCAGTACGTCAAGGAGACGTACGGGCACGACTTCGTGTTCCTGACGGACTACGCGTCGAGCATCCGGCCGTTCTACCACATGCGCCACGAGGACGACCCGTCGCTCACGAAGTCGTACGACGTCATCTACAACGGCACCGAGATCTCGACGGGCGCGCAGCGCGAGCACCGCGTCGACGTGCTCGTCGAGCAGGCGAAGGCGATGGGCCTCGACCCCGAGGAGCTCGGCACCTACCTCGAGTTCTTCAAGTACGGCGTGCCGCCGCACGGCGGCTTCGGCATGGGCCTCGCGCGCGTGCTCATGCTCATGCTCGGCGAGAGCTCGATCCGCGAGACGACCTACCTCTTCCGCGGGCCCACGCGCCTGCTGCCCTGACCTCGCTGGCCGCGGGCGGTCACCGTCACAATTCGCGGGTGCCGGCGGCTCGGCACCCGCAATCTCTGACGTCGACCGGGGTGGCGGGGGCCAGCGACGAGCACATCGCCGACACCTGCACGTCGTAGCGCTGCGGTCCCACCTGGAGGACGGACACCTTCGCGACGCAGTCGTCGACCGGCTCGGGCGTCGACTGGATCGAAGCCGCGGATGCACCGGGGACCGGTGTCGGGCCCAGTGCCATGGCGGCCACGCTCGGCCCCAACTCTGGATCCTGATATATCACGCGTAGCAGGCGAGACCGGCTCACGAGGGTCTCGATACGTGTGCTCGTTCCTCGCTCGCTACTCGACGAGCGAGGGCTCGGAGGTTGCGGTCGTGTGCGGCGCGGCGGCCGCGATGCGCGTCGCGTCGTCGGCGGGCGCGAGGTCGTGCACGGCCGGGCCCTCGATGCGGCGGCCCTGTGCGTCGAAGCGTGAGGCGTGCAGCGGGCAGTCCCAGGTCCGCTCGGCGGGGTTCCAGTTCACGATGCCGCCGAGGTGGGGGCAGACCGCGCTCACCGCACACGTCGTCCCCTCGACGGTCGAGACGGCGGTCGGGCGGATGCCTCGACGCTCGACGATGCCGTGGCCCTCCGCCGGCACCTCCCCCGCCGACGGGTTCGTCAGCGCGCGCGCCCATCCGGTGACCGCGCGGACGCCGACCTGCAGCCCGGCCCTCGCCCCCTGTGCGAGGTCGGCCGGTACCGTGATGCGCGTGCCGATGACGGTCGCCCAGCCGGGCCGCCGTGCACCGCGCTCGGCGAGCAGCTCGGTGCTGAGCCGCACCGCGGCTCCCGCCGCGTTCGTGAGCCCCCACTTGGCGTACCCCGTCGCCATGAACACCCGGCCTCGACCGCGCGGCATGCGGCCGACGAACGGCACCTCGTTGAGCGACAGGTAGTCCTGCGCGGCCCACACGACCGGGTCAGAGGCATCCGGATACCAGGCCGCCGTCCAGTCGATGAGTCGCTGTCGCTCGACCGCGAGCTTCTCGCCGTCGCCGACCATGGCCGACCCGCCGCCGACCCAGAGCTGCGGCTCGCCGCCCACCGTGGCGCGGCGGATGCTGCGCGTGGGTGCGTCGACCGAGATCAGCAGCCCCTCGGGCAGGAACGCCTCCGGCAGCCGGAACGAGGCGATCTGCGAGCGCATGGGCTTGACCTTGGCGAAGTACAGCCCGCGGTCGAGGATCGGCGCGCCCGTCGCGATGACGACCCGGTCCGCCGTGAACTGGCCAGCGCTCGTGCGGATGATCGCCGGATCGCTCGCGCGAACCCCGAGCGCGCGGACGCCGGTGACGATCTGCGCGCCCAGCGACCGCGCCTCGGCCGCGAGCCCGGTCACGAGCAGCATCGGGTCGAAGGCGAGCTGCCCCGGCAGCCCCGCGGCGCCGAGCACCGGGAACGGCACGTCCAACCGGTCGACCCGTTCGAGCATGAGGCCGGCCTCGCGCCCGGCGGCGATCTCGGCGTCGACGGTCTCGAGCCCCTCGGGCGATTGCGCATAGCTGTACGCGGTCGCCTCCCGCACGGGAATGCCGACGCGGTCCGCGACCGTGCCGAGGAAACGCAGGCCGGCCCGGTTGGCGTCGACGTAGGCGCGGACCAGCCGCGCCGAGTGGTGCTTCCGGATGGTGGAAAGCCGGCTGCCCTGCAGCAGCGTCGCCTTTCCGGTGTTGTGCCCGCTCGCGAGCGCGCCGGGCTCGCCCTGCTCGAGCAGCGTCACGCTCACGCCGGCCTCACGGAGCATGATCGCGGTGCAGAGGCCGGTGAGCCCCGCGCCGATGATCACGACCTCGGCGTGCCGGGCGTCGCGGTCGGCTGGGTCGAGGTGCTGGGCGTCCATGCGGCAAGTCAACGCCCGCCGAGTGCACCGGGCCACCCCTTGACGGCTACCCGGCCCCGGCGTACGAGGCCGACGAGCGCGCCAGCGGCGCGCGGCGCCGGCCCACGGCACAGCCCGCTCAGGCGAGGAGCGCGGCCTTGAGCTTCACGGGGTCGATGCGCCAGTAGTTGTGCACCTCGCCGTCGATGAGCACGACGGGGATCTCCTCGGCGTAGCGCTCGGCGAGCGCCGCGTCTTCGAGGATCGACCGCTCCTCGAAGCGGATCTCGGGAGCGCCCGGGGTCGCGCCGACCTCGTCGCGCACGGCCGTGACCACGTCACGGGCATCGTCGCAGAGGTGGCATCCGGGCTTGCCGATCAGGGTGAGGTCTCGGGTCGTCACGCGAACCAGCCTACGTTTCCGGGTCTCGATACGCTTCGCTCCTCGACCAGCGAGGTGGCCGGGTCTCGATACGCTTCGCTCCTCGACCAGCGAGGTGGCCGGGCACAGCGAAAAGCGCCGAGCCGCGAAGGCCCGACGCTCAGCCGAAGTCGTGCGAGACGACTACTTCTTGTTGCGACGCTGGTGGCGAGTCTTGCGAAGCAGCTTGCGGTGCTTCTTCTTCGCCATGCGCTTGCGGCGCTTCTTGATGACGGAACCCATCAGAACCTCACTGAACGTCGAACCGGCGGCGCGTGCCGCTGCCGGGGGCGGAAAAGCCTCGGGACAGTCTAGCCGATCAGGCCGTACCCTCCGCTCGGGGCCGCCGCCCTGCGCTACCGTCGGGAGATGGTCGCTCCGAAGCTCGTGATCCGCACCACGCGCGAGGCGGACTGGCGCGAGGTGCGGGCGCTTCGGCTCGAGATGCTGCGCGACACCCCGCTCGCGTATCTCGAGACGCTCGACCACGCGCTCTCGGTCGACGAGCCGGTGTGGCGCGCCCGGGCCCGCCGCGGCGAGACCGCGGGCCAGACCTCGGTGGTCGCCATCGAGGACGGGCGCTGGGTCGGGCACATGGGCGGGTATATTCCGGATGCCGCAACCGGTCCCATGCTCGTCGGCGTCTACGTCGCACCCGACCGCCGGGGAGATGCCGCGGGCGTCACACGTGCGCTGCTCGACGAGGTCGAGCGATGGGCGTCGGCGCACGGGTCGACGCTGCGGCTCGAGGTGCATGAGGACAATCCGCGGGCACGCGCCTTCTACGAGAAGCTCGGATTCGTGCTCACCGGGCGCACGACCACGTACCCGCTCGAACCCGGCGGGCTCGAGCTCGAGATGATCAAGCCGCTCAGCGCGAGCGTGGCTTCTGCCCGACGACGGCGCTGACCTTCTGCGCCGTCTCGGCGAACGCCTTCCCGATGGCCGACGCGAACGCGCGCTGGTCGTCGCTGAGGGTCCCGTCGCTCTCGATCGAGGCGAGCGCGGCCGCGTCAGCGGCGACGCCGTCGGAGAGGAACGGGATCAGCCAGTCCTCGAGCTGCTCGAGCGGCTCGCGATCCAGCCGGTAATACCGGTGCTGGCCCTCTTCGCGGACGGCGACGAGGCCCGCTTCGCGGAGCACCTTGAGGTGCTTCGACACCGTGGGCTGACTCGTGCCGAGCGCGGTCACGATCTCGGAGACGCTGATCTCACCGCCGGACTGGGGAGCGGAGTGCTCGCGTTCGAGCAACACTCCGAGGATGTCGCGCCGGGTCGAGTCCGCAACCACGTCGAAGATGTCCGCCATGGCACCAGGCTAGTCATTCCCGCCGGGGAGTACCATGACACTCGCGTCGGCGATACGCGGAGGGGGACGCATGGTCACACAGGCGTCGCGGCTCCCCGGCCCCGCCGACCCCCGCTCCTGGTTCGGCCGCGCTCGCAACCTCGTCGACGATCTCACGAAGAAGTCGCCGTCGCGGTTCGCGATCATCATCTTCAGCGGGCTGATCCTGATCTTCACGCTGCTCTTCTCGCTGCCGATCGCCCGGGCGGGCGAAGGATCGGGCACCCCACTCCACGACGCCCTGTTCACGGCCGTGTCTGTGATCTGCGTGACCGGGCTCTCGACCGTCGACATGGCGACGCACTGGTCGCCGTTCGGGAACGCGCTCGTGTTCGTCGGTGTCAACATCGGCGGCGTCGGCGTGCTGACGCTCGCGACGACGCTCGGGCTCGTGATCTCGCGCCGGCTCGGCCTGCGCGCCAAGCTCATCGCCGCGAGCGACACGAACCCGTCGCGCGTGCACGCCGGACCGGTGTCGGAGCGGCAGGCGGTACGCCTTGGCGAGGTCGGCAGCCTGCTCGCGACGGTCGCGGTCAGCGCCCTCGTGATCGAGGTGACCGTCGCGATCGGGATGATCCCGAGCATGCTCGCCGCGGGATATGACGCGTTCCACTCGCTCTGGTACAGCTTCTACTACTCGGCGATGGCCTTCACGAACACGGGGTTCAGCCCGAATCCGGGCGGGCTCGCGCCGTTCGAGGACGACTACTGGTTCCAGTCGCTGCTCATGGTCGGCGTCTTCCTCGGCAGCCTCGGCTTCCCGGTGATCTTCGCGCTCGCGCGGCTCTGGCGGCGGCCCCGCAAGTGGAGCGTGCACGTCAAGCTCACGCTCGCGACCACGCTCATCCTGTTCGTCGCGGGCGCGATCATGTTCCTGCTGCTCGAGTACGACAACCCGAAGACATACGGCTCGCTCGATGCGGGGCCGACGATCTATCAGTCGTTCTTCATGTCGATGATGACCAGGTCGGGCGGGTTCTCGACGATCAACATGCACGACCTCAACGGGTCGAGCCTGCTCGTCTCGGACATGCTCATGTTCATCGGCGGCGGCTCGGCCTCGACCGCGGGCGGCATCAAGGTCACGACGCTCGCCGTGCTCTTCCTCGCCGCGTTCGCCGAGGCGCGCGGCGCTCCCGGCATGGAGGCGTTCGGTCGCCGCATCCCGGTGGACATCCTGCGGCTCGCGGTGAGCGTCGTCCTCTGGGGTGCGACCATCGTCGCGGTGGCCTCGATCGCGATCCTCCAGATCACCAAGGAGCCGTTCGACTACGTCCTGTTCGACGTGATCTCGGCGTTCGCCACGTGCGGCCTGTCGACCGGGCTCACCGCCGACCTGCCACCCGAGGGCGTCTACGTCATGGCCGCGACCATGTTCATGGGGCGCGTCGGCACCGTGACCCTCGCCGCGGCGCTCGCCGCGAGCCAGCGACGCCAGCTGTACAAACGACCGGAAGAGAGGCCCATCGTTGGTTGACCGGATCAAACACGATGCCCCAGTGCTTGTCATCGGCCTCGGCCGCTTCGGCGCCGCCACCGCGGGCCAGCTCGACCGTCTCGGCCGCGAGGTGCTCGCCGTCGACACCGACGACGGGCTCGTGCAGAAGTGGTCGGAGCGCGTCACGCACGCGGTCGTCGCCGACGCCAAGTCGATCGACGCGCTCAGGCAGATCGGTGCGCAGGACTTCTCGATCGCGGTGTGCGCGGTCGGCTCCTCCGTCGAGGCATCCGTCTTGATCACCGCCAACCTCGTCGACCTGCACATCCCGCAGATCTGGGCGAAGGCCATCTCGTCCTCGCACGGCAAGATCCTGCAGCGCATCGGCGCGAACCATGTCATCTACCCCGAGGCGGAGGCCGGCGAGCGCACCGCGCACCTCGTGAGCGGCCGCATGCTCGACTTCATCGAGTTCGACGACGACTTCGCGCTCGTGAAGATGTACCCGCCGAAGCCGATCCGCGGCAAGAACCTGGTCGAGTCGGGCGTGCGGTCGAAGTATCGGGTGACCGTCGTCGGCGTCAAGAGCCCGGGCAAGCCGTTCACGTACGCGACCGAGCAGACCGTGGTGTCGAACCACGACCTGATCATCGTGTCGGGCACCGAGGGCGACATCGAGCGGTTCGCAGCGCTCGAGTAGGCGGGGCCGCCGGTCGAGCAGCGCAGCGTATCGAGACCCGGTGCGACGGTCTCGATACGCGTAGCCCACTCGACCGGCGAGGAATCTTCACAATCGCCGCGAACCGGCGTAGCGTCCGATCATGACGGATGTGATCCGCACCCGGGGGCTCCTCAAACGCTTCGGGCGCACCACCGCATTGGACGGTCTCGACCTCACGGTCGCCGCGGGCGAGGTGCACGGGTTCCTCGGCCCGAACGGGGCGGGTAAGTCGACCACGCTCCGCGTCCTGCTCGGGCTCGCGCGCGCCTCGGGCGGCGAGGCCGAGCTGTTCGGCCGCGACCCGTGGCGTGAGGCCGCGAGCCTGCACCACCGACTCGCCTACGTCCCCGGCGATGTGAGCCTCTGGCCGAACCTCTCGGGTGGTGAGGCGATCGACCTGCTCAGCCGGTTACGCGGCGGGACCGCGGATCGCGAGGCCTACCGGGCGCAGAAGGAGCGGCTCATCGAGGCCTTCCAGCTCGACCCGCGCAAGAAGGGCCGCGCCTACTCCAAGGGCAACCGGCAGAAGGTCGCGCTCGTCGCGGCGTTCGCGACCCCGTGCGAGCTGTACCTGCTCGACGAGCCGACGAGCGGCCTCGATCCGCTCATGGAACAGGTGTTCAACCGCGAGATCGCGCGCATCTCCGGCCAGGGCGCGACCGTGCTGCTGTCAAGCCACATCCTCTCCGAGGTCGAGGTGCTGTGCGACCGGGTCAGCATCATCCGCGCCGGTCGCACCGTGGAATCCGGCACGCTCGCCGAGCTCAGACACCTCACGCGCACCCAGGTGACGTTCGCGCACGTGCCGGGCCAGGAGACCTCGGTCGAGGCGATCGACGGGGCCCACGACCTCGTCATCGAGCACGGGCAGGTGAGCTTCACGGTAGACAGCGATCGTGTGGCGGGCGTGCTGCCCGCGCTCGCCGCGCTCGGCGTCCAGGGTCTGACGGTCGCGCCGCCGTCGCTCGAAGAGCTGTTCCTGCGGCACTACGGCGACGAGGTCACCGAGGCGGGCGAGCCAGGCGAGGTCGCCGAGCCAGGCGAGGTCGCCGAGGTCGCCGAGCGCCACGGCCGGCACGTCGCGCCGGCCCGAGACGATTCGGATGCCTCGGAGGAGGCGCGGACGTGAGCCGGCTCCTCGTGCTGCTCGCACAGCGTCTCCGCCGCGATCGCCTGCAGCTCACCCTGTGGTGCGTGGGGGTCGGCGTGCTCGCGTTCGCCGCGGCCAACGCCGCGCTCGATGCGTTCGGCGACGTGGAGGAGCGGCGGCAGATCCTCGGAGTCGCGATCGCGAGCCGCACGATCCTGGTCTTCCGAGGGCTCCCGAACGGGGTCGATGAGGGCGCGTTCGTGTTCTTCCTGCTGTTCGCCTGGCTCGCGCTCATGGGCGGGCTGATGAGCACGTTCCTCGCGGTGCGCCACACCCGCATGGAGGAGGAGCAGGGGCGGGCGGAGTTCGTCGCCTCGACCCCGGCCGGCCGCGCGCTCCCGACGGTCGCGACCGTCGTGCACGGCGCGCTCGCGAACGTCGTCCTCGGCCTGTTCGTCGCGGTGGGATGGATCCTCGCCGGACTCGACGCCCGCGGTGCGTTCGTGGCCGGCGCGGCGATCGCCGCGTCAGGGATCGTGTTCCTCGCGCTCGGCTTGGTGGTCGCGCAGCTGTTCCGCACCTCGCGCGGGGCGAACGGCGCCGGCGTCGCGATCGTGCTCGCCGCATACCTGTTGCGCGGGATCGGGGACGCCGCGGGCACGCCGTCGTCCGATCTCATACACGTCACGCCGGCCTGGCCCAGCTGGGTCTCCCCGATCGGGTACGGCCAGTTCACCGGTGCGTTCGTCGACGACGACCTGCGACCGCTGATCGTCCCGCTCGGGTTCGCCGCCCTCGTGATCGCCGGCGTCTTCGTGCTCCAGGCCATCCGAGACCAGGGTGCGAGCCTCCTGCCCGAACGCCAGGGCCGCGCCGCGGCGCGGTGGACGCTGTCGAGCTCGTTCGGCCTCGTGTGGCGACTCACGGTGCCGACGCTCGTCGCCTGGGCGGTCGGCGGCGCAGCCGCAGGCCTGCTCGCGACGACTCTCTCGTCGATCGTCGGCCAGGTCGGCGGGGCCGCACCGCAGTTGATCGACCGGTTGCGCGAGGCGATCGGCGACGACGCGACGATCGAGCAGGCGTTCATCGCGACGTTCTACGGGCTCGTCGGGGTGCTCGCGGCGTGCTGCGCGGTGCAAGTGGGGATGCGCGCCCGTCAGGAGGAGGCGCACGGCACCGCCGAGCTGGTGCTCGGCACGCCAGTGCCGCGCGTGCGCTGGCTCGCCGAATACTGGATCGTCGGCACGATCGTCATCGTCGTGGTGCTCGCGGCAGCGGGTGCGACGGGCGTCCTCGGCGCCCTGCGCACTGACGATCCCGCGTCGCTCGTCCCGAACGTGCTCGAGGCGGCCGCGGCGCAGCTGCCCGCCTGCCTGGTCTTCCTGGGCGTGACGCTCCTCGTCTTCGTCCTGCTCCCGCAGGGGACCATCCCGCTCGGCTGGACGCTCGTCGGGCTCGCGGCGATCGTCGGCATCTTCGGCCCCATCCTGCAGCTGCCCGACTGGGTGACCGACCTCTCGCCGTTCACGCACTCGCCCGTGCCGGGCAGCGATGACGCCGACTGGACGGGCGGCATCGTGATGGTCGCCGTCGGCGTCGTCCTCGGCGGTGCCGCCGTGTGGTCGATGCGCGCCCGCGAGCTCGCGCCCGGCGGGTGACGGATGCCTCGCGGCGGGGTCAGCCCATGACGAACATGAGCACGATCGCGCCGGCGAGCGCGACGACGCCCACCGCGAGCAGCGCGAGCGAGAGCACCCAGAGCACGCGCGACGGCGCGCTGTGGCGCTCGAACCGCAGACGCCCGCTGTGATCGGCGTACGCGGTCGCCGAGTCGGGATCGCCGAGACCGGCGAGCTCCTCGTCGGTGAGCTCGCGCTCGTGCAGCTCGTCGGAGGCGAACCAGCGTGCGATCGCGATCGAGCCCGGCGGCGTCGGTTCCACGATCCCGAGATCGACCTCGTGCCAGCGCACGTCGGCGGCGCGCACGATCAGCGCGGCGATCAACAGCGGGATGCCCACACCCAGGCCGACCCACGACAGCACCTCGACGATGATCGCCAGGACGTCGAGGAAGCTCACGAGCAGAGCGTACTCGCTGGTCGCCCTCCGGCGACGCACCGTCGATCGGATAGGCTCGACCTGCCCATGGACACCCGCCAGCCGCCGCCCCGCATCGTCGTCATGGGCGTGTCGGCCGTCGGCAAGTCGACCATCGGCCGCCGCCTCGCCGAGGCCCTGGACCTGCCCTTCATCGACGCCGACGATCTGCACGTGCCCGCCGCGATCGAGAAGATGTCGTCGGGGGTCCCGCTCACCGACGCCGACCGGCTGCCGTGGCTCCGCGAGTGCGGACGCGCGCTCACCGCCGCCGAGGGCGGCGCGGTCATCGCCTGCTCCGCCCTCACGCGGGCGTATCGGGATGAGCTTCGCGACGAGGCATCCGATGCCGTGTTCGTGCACCTCGACGCCGATCCCGTGCACATCCAGGAGCGCGCCGCGCAGCGCACCGGGCACTTCATGCCGCCGTCGTTGCTCGCGTCCCAGCTCGCGACGCTGCAGCCGCTCGACTCCGGCGAGCGCGGCGTCACCGTCGACGCGGTGCAGCCGGTCGATGCCGTCGTCGCGGACGTCGTCGCCGCGCTCGGGGCGCTCACGCCGTAGGGCGCGGCGCCGCGCTGCCCAGCTCAGCTCAGCTCAGCCCAGCTCAGCGCGGCCCAGCTCAGCTCAGCTCAGCTCACTGCGGGCCGAACAGCCCGATGCCGTGCCGCTCGACGAACGCGTGCGCCTCACGCCAGGTCTTCGGCAGTGCATCGTCGGTGCCCGCGTGGGCTTTGAGGAGTCCCATGAGGTTGCGGCCGGGCGGCGTCAGCGGCTGGTCGTCGTGCCCCTCGGGCACCGGGTCGGCGGCCTCGGGGTTCCGTGGCGTGTACTGCGGGTGCGTGTGCGGCCAGTCGGTGGCCGGGCGCGGCGTGTCGAGCGTCACGGCCCCCGCGATGGTCGGCGCGCCGTCGTCGCGCTTCGTGAGCGGTTCCAGATCGTACTTGCCGGTCAGCGTGCTGATGAGCGACCCGTGGTGCACGGCATCGTGCACGATCGTGCCCGCGGCGGTGTAGGCCGAGACCGCGATCGCGGGCACGCGCAGCCCCAGCCGGTCGAACGTGAAGTCCATCTCGCCGGGCGCACCGTCGCCCGGCGGGGTCGCCGCCGGGGGCGGGACGTGGTCGAACGTGCCGCCGTGCTCGTCGAAGACGACGAGCAGCATGGTGTTGGACGCGTTCGACCCCGTCGCGCTCGCACTCGTCCGCACCGACGTGTAGATCTCGTGCAGCAGCGCCTCGCCCGCGCGCACGTCCGAGATCGCGCCGCCGGTGACGTTCGCACCGTCGACGACCGTCGCGTCCACTGTGCCCACGGGCGGATGCATGTCGTTGTGGTCGTACAGCATCCGCGGCTCGACGAACGCGTAGGCCGGCAGCGCGCCGTCGGCGACCGCGCGGTAGAAGTCGCTCATCGGGAAGAAGTTCGTGTGCCAGAAGCGTTCGAGCACGGGCTTGTGGATGAGCCCCGTCATCGACACGTGCTGCGAGTCGTCGTAGTACACGGCCCAGGAGATGCCGGCCTCGTCGAGCCGGTTGAAGACGGTGGGCGATGCGGCGCTCGTGCGGTACCACTTCTCGGTACCGCCGTTGTCGTGGTTCGTGACGTAGCCGTGCGAGGTCGACGCGTGGAAGAACGACCGGTTGCAGAACGTCGGCCCGGGCACCGCGCAGTGCCATCCGTCGAACACCGCGAAGCCCTTCGCGAGCGTCGACAGCACGGGCATCATGTCGGGCGTGAAGCCGCCGAGCGCCATCTCGAGCTCGTCGGCCGTGGGCACGCGGCCGAGCTCCATGTGGAACGCGTTGTGGTAGTCGTGCACGAAGCCGCGCATGGTCGGCTCGCTGCCGGGTGCCGGCGCGTTGTACGGCTTCTCCATCTGCGCGACCTGCCGCTCGGCGTTCCGCTTCGGATCGACCGTGCCGAACAGCTGAGTGTTCACGTGCGGGTAGTCCTCGCCCGGGTCGGGGCGCGGACTCGACATGATCTCGTCGGTCGTGCCCGTGTAGGCGTGGGTCTCGTAGCTGCGCCCGTGCGGTCCGTCCATCCGGATCGGGTCGCCCTGCAGGCCCGCGAAGGTCTGGCCCGCCGGGAGCTCGTCGGCGGCGTACAGGTGGCCGAGCAGGTTGTCGAACGAGCGGTTCTCGAACATGACGACCACGAGGTGGTCCCAGCCGGGTCCGCCGGCCCGCGGCGGGATCGTCCCGGGCGGCGTCGCCGCCACGGTGTGGCCAGGCCGGGCGGATTCCCCGGGGCCGGCGCCGCCCCCTGATCCGGCCGCGCGGCCCGCCGCGAACCCGGCCGCCCCGCCGACGACCGCGCCGCCCGCGGCGACCCCGCCGAACTTCAGAAAGTCCCGCCGCGAGTGCGCGCGCTCCGCGCGGTCGGCGGGCTCGGGGCGGTCGGCGCGGTCGGCGCGGTCGGCGCGCTCGGTAGCTGGCTGCCCGTGCTCCGGACGCTCGCCCCGCTCGCCACGGACCCCCTCGGCCCCGTCCGACCCATCCGCCACATCAATCGCCTTTCGCCGTGCCCTCGCTCAGTCTCTCGCGCGCGCCACCGAAAGTGTGATGGAGGCCGGAATGTGTGTTCGAGACCGGAATGTGCGTTCGAGACCGGATTGCGTGATGGAAGCCAGATTGTGTGTTGGAGGTCGTGCAGAACCTCCTTCCAATACATAATCCGGTCTCCGACCCACTTTCGGCGGCAGCGGGTCGGGGGTGGGTGGCGCGTCCGGCCTGGCGGGCCGGCCCCGGGGGCCGGGGGCGGGGGCCCCCGTCGC
>NZ_JAVKGQ010000017.1:0-85892 GCF_031432255.1 Agromyces aerolatus
CGGCTTCCGGGGGGGGGGGGGGGGCGCCGGGGGCGGGCCGGCGCGGCTGGCGCAACCGGCACCGCCGGCACGGCCGAGCGGCCCGGCCACCGGTCGGCTCGAGGCGCACGTCACGGGCCGACGCGGCGGCCTCGACTTCGACCTCGCGGTGTCGCTCGAGCCGGGCGACGTGCTCGCCGTGCTCGGCCCGAACGGCGCCGGCAAGTCGACGCTGCTCGAATGCCTCGCGGGTCTGCTCCTGCCCGCCGGCGGACGCATCGAACTCGACGGCCGCGAGCTCTTCAGCGCCAGCGCGCGTCGCAGCACGCCGCCGGCACGCCGGGGGATCGGGCTGCTCGGGCAGGAGCCGCACCTCTTCCCGCACCTCAGCGCACGCGACAATGTCGCGTTCGGTCCGGCGTTCGGTCGCCACGGTGAACGGATGTCCCGGGCGCGCGCCCGTACCGAAGCCGACGCCTGGCTCGACCGAGTCGGCCTCGAAGGGCTCGGCGATCGGCGTCCCCGGCAGCTCTCGGGAGGCCAGCAGCAGCGCATCGCGATCGCCCGGGCGCTCGCCGCACGCCCCTCGGTGCTGTTGCTCGACGAGCCGCTGGTCTCGCTCGACGTCGAGGTCGCTCCGGAGATCCGCAGGGTGCTGCGCGAGCAGCTGCGCGCGACGGGGACGTCGGCCGTGCTCGTGAGTCACGAGGTGCTCGACGCTGTGGCGCTCGCCGACCGCATCGCCGTCGTCGACCACGGCCACATCGTCGAGACCGGCCCGACCGCGGCCGCACTGCACTCGCCGCGCACGCCCTTTCTCGCGGCGCTCGCCGGCGTGAACCTCGTGGTCGGCGTCGCAGCGGGCGGGCGGGTCGTCGCGGGCGCGCACGCGTTCGCCGGTTCCGCCGCCCCGCTTGCCGATGGCCGGCGCGCCGCCGCGGTGTTCCGTCCGGCGTCGGTCATCGTCGCGACGACCCGTCCCGAGGGGACGAGCCTGCGCAACATCTGGCGTGACCGCATCCTCGCCATCGAGCCCGCTGCGGGCGGGGCCCGTCTCCGATTCGCTGCGCCGGCGCTTACCGCCGACGTCACCGCCGCCGCGCTCGCCGAGCTCGAACTTCGGGAGGGCGACGCCGCCTGGCTCGCCGTGAAGGCCTCCGAGGTTCGCCTGCACGCCCTCGACTGACCCACCACCGCCCGCCGCGGCCACCACCACCGCCCGCACCGCTGCCACCGCTGCCACCGCCCCCACCGCCCGCACCGCCCGCACCGCCCGCACCGCCCGCACCGCCGCGCCCCGTCCACGCCCTGCCGCCCCCCCGTCCACCCGCCACCCCCGCGGAGTGTGTGTTGGAGGGCGAAAAGTGGGTCGGAGGTCGTGCAGGAGCGACCTCCAACACACTTTTCGCCCTCCATCGTGTTCAGCCGGGTGGTTGTGGGGGTTCGGCGCGGTGGTGCTCACCCGCACTGACCACGGCGGCGGAGGCGGTCGTCTTCGCCGCGGATTGTGTGTTGGAGGCCGAAAAGTGGGTTGGAGGTCGTGCAGGAGGGACCTCCAACACACTTTTCGTCCTCCAACGCGCAAACCGTCCTCCGGCGTGTGGCTGCGTCGCTCGGAGGCAAGGCCCCTCCGGTGCACAGGCTCGTGGATAGGATCGGCGCATGTCTGACGACGCGGTCCAGCAGGCGAAGGCGGCGGCGGAGGCGGCGGCAGCCGCGGCCGAAGCGCTGCAGGTGCAGGCGCAGGAGGCCATTCGCAAGGCCGAGGAGGCGGCCGCGCTCGCGCAGGCCGCGATCGATGCGCAGCGTGCTGCCCAGGGTGCGGGCTCGTCCGCGGCTCCGGATGCCTCGGCCACGGGCCACACCGCCGGCGCATCACCGCAGCCCGGTGCACCCGCTGACCCTGAGGCATCACCGCAGTCCGGGGCTTCGACTGTGCCCGGGCCGTCGGCTGCGTCCCCGGCAGCGGCTGCGCCGGAGGCATCGGCTGCGCCAGAGGTCTCGGCTGCGTCCGGGACTCCGGCTGTGTCCGGGGCGTCCGGGACTCCGGCGGCGTCCGAGGCATCCGCCCAACCGGCCGCGACCGCCGGCCCCGAGGCATCCGCTCACCCCGGCGCATCCGCCGTGCCCGAGGCATCCGCTCGCCCCCAGCCCGAGGCATCGGCCCCCGGGCAGGCGACCGTGCCGCTCGACGCGCCCGCACCCGGCGAGGCGACCGCGACGCCCGGGCCGCTCGACCGGGCCGCGGTCGACGCGGTCCGCACCGGCTACCTGTTCGACGGGCCAGCGCTCGAGCTCGGTGCGCTCGTGAACGGCGACGTGCTGCCGGGTGTGCCGGTGCGTATCCCGATCGCGATGACGAACCGGCACGGGCTCGTCGCGGGGGCGACGGGAACGGGGAAGACGCGCACGCTGCAGCTCCTCGCCGAGCAGCTCTCGGCGGCGGGCGTCGCCGTGTTCGCGGCGGACATCAAGGGCGACCTGTCGGGCATCGCCGAACCCGGCGCCGCCAACGAGAAGCTGCTCGCACGCACCGCAGGGATCGGGCAGACGTGGACGCCCGCGAGCTTCCCGGTCGAGTTCTTCTCGCTCGGCGGGCGGGGGCGCGGGGTGCCGATCCGGGCGACCGTCGCCGGGTTCGGGCCCGTGCTGCTCAGCAAGGTCCTCGGGCTGAACGACACGCAGGCCTCGAGCCTCGCGCTCGTGTTCCACTACGCCGAGGACGCGGGGCTCGGGCTGCTCGACCTCGCCGACCTCCGGGCCGTGCTGCAGTACCTCGTGAGCGACGAGGGCAAGGGCGAGCTCGACGGGCTCGGCGGGCTGTCGAAGGCCACCGTCGGCGTGATCCTGCGCGAGCTCGTGGTGTTCGCCGAGGCCGGAGCCGACGTGTTCTTCGGCGAGCCCGAGATCGACACCGCCGAGTTCCTGCGTGCAGCGCCCGACGGGCGCGGCGTCGTGAGCCTCCTCGAGGTGCCGGGCGTCGCCGACCAGCCGGCGCTGTACTCGACGTTCCTCATGTGGCTGCTCGCCGACCTGTTCAACGACCTGCCGGAGGTGGGCGACCTCGACCGTCCCAAGCTCGTGTTCTTCTTCGACGAGGCGCACCTGCTGTTCGCCGACGCGTCGAAGGAGTTCCTCACCCAGGTCGTGCAGACCGTGCGGCTCATCCGCTCGAAGGGCGTCGGCGTGTTCTTCGTCACGCAGACCCCGAAGGATCTGCCCGCCGACGTCCTCGCGCAGCTCGGCTCGCGCGTGCAGCACCAACTGCGGGCGTTCACGCCCGACGACGCCAAGGCGTTGCGCGCGACCGTGTCGACCTATCCGACGTCGCAGTACGACCTCGAGCAGGTGCTCACATCGCTCGGCACCGGCGAGGCGGTCGTCACGGTCATGAACGAGAACGGTGCGCCGAGTCCGGTCGCGTGGACCCGGTTGCGGGCGCCGCAGGGCAGCATGTCGCCGGCCCCGGATGCCTCGATCGACGCCGCCGTCAGGGCTTCGCCGCTGCAGGCGAAGTACGGCACGGCGGTCGACCGGGAGTCGGCGCACGAGCTGCTGACCTCGCGCATGAACGCTGCGGCCGCCGCAGCGCAGGCCGCCGAGGAGGCGGAGGCCCGCGCGAAGGCCGACGCGGAGTACACGAGACAGCAGGACGCCATGCGGAAGCAGGAGGAGCAGGCGGCCAAGAAGGCGCAGGCGGAATACGACCGGATCCTGAAGCGCACCGGCGGGACGTCCCGGTCCCGCTCGGCCGGGTCCAAGCGGTCGACGGCCGCGTCGGGTTCGGTCATCGAGCAGGTGCTCGGCTCGAAGGCGGCGCGCGACATGCTCACGGGCGTCGTCGAGGGCATCTTCGGGACGAGGCGCCGCCGGTGATGCGGCCGGCAGACGGCGTGCGGGGTGTGCCCGGCGGGTCGGTGCCGCCGGGCGCGGGCGGGATCGCATCGGCGCGGGCGTGCGCGTGCGCGCGGGCGCGGGGCGTGGTCGTGTCGGCGGCGGGCGGGGCACGTTCGTGTCGCCGGTGAGCTCGCCGCTCGCGTTGGAGATCCGGCCCTACCGGCCCGCCGACCGCGACCAGGTCGTGGCGATCTGCGTGCTCACCGCGGCGGGCGGGGGAGATGCGACCGGCGTCTACTCGGACGACGCGCTCATGCCCGAGGTCTTCGCGCTGCCATACCTCGCCTACGCGCCCGAGTTGGCGTTCGTCGTCGCCGAACGCGGGCGGGGCGCCGATGGCGGTGCCGACGCCGGTGCCGGCACCGCGGCCGAGGGACGTGTGCTCGGCTACATCCTCGGCGTCGCCGACACGGCCGACTTCATCGACTGGTACGCACGCGAGTGGGCGCCGGGCTTCCGGGCGAGGCATCCGTCACCCGGAGCACCCACCGGCGCGAACCCGGCGTTCACCGAAGCGGAGCTCGTCGCCGCGGGCGGCGACCCGGAGCGTATGCGCATCGCCGAGCTCGATGCGTATCCGGCGCATCTGCACATCGACCTGCTGCCCGAGCTGCAGGGTCAGGGCTGGGGCCGCCGGCTCGTCGCGACGCTCTGCGACGCGCTCGCCGCGCGCGGCGTGCCGCGCGTGCACCTCGGTCTCGACCCGGCGAACCGGGGCGCGCGGGCGTTCTACGAGCGGCTCGGCTTCCGCGAGCTGCCGTCGAGCCGGCCGGATGCTCCGCTGCTGGGGCTCGCGACTCGGTGAGCCGCAGACCGGGGACGACGCCGTCGTCAGTCGTCGGCAGGATTCGGCGAGGTGCGGTGTGTCGCTGCCGTGCGGCGGCGTGTTGCCGGACGCTGCCGACGACTCGCGACGCGTGGCCGGTGATCAGGCCGCGTCGGGCGTCTTGGCCGGTCGCCGTAACAGTCCTTGCTCGAACCAGTACAGGAGCTTGGGGTCGCTCGCGCGCAGCTCGCCCACGGTGACCGGCGTCGGCCGCACGATCTGTTCGACGCCGAGCGAGGCAGCGACGGCGTCCATCGACTCGTCGTCCCAGAACGCCCCGCGCATGCGCAGCAGGCAGCGGCCGTCGCGGCCGACGAGGAACAGCTGCGGCGTGGTCTCATCGCTGGCCCGCCGGTAGGTGTGCAGCCGCACGACCGACACCACGTCGCGCGCGGCGACCGAGTTCGTGCCGCCGAAGAACCCCCGCTCGACCAGCCCGTACGGGCTCACCGAGATCTCGGTGCGGCGGTAGCGGATGATCACGTACACCGCGAGGATCGCCACGATCACGATCGACCAGGCGAGCGCCCACCGGGTGCCCGGGTTGAACTGCTGCTCGGACCAGACCGCGATGCCGATCATCGGCAGCGCGATGAGCGCCGACTGCAACGCGAAACGCCCGAACAGCGAACGTCGGGGCCGAACGGTCAAGACCTTCAGCCCATCCCCGCTGACTCGCTCGCCTTCCGGCCCGTCGCTCCCGACCGCTTCGACGGAGCCCGTCGAGCCCCACCGATCTCCCCGCATTGCCACCCCTGACATCTCTCACATCATGCGGATGCATCGGTGCCCGGCGCTATTCGGCATTAAGGGGGACAGGGGGTGCTGGGCCCCAGATCTGGGGTGGTGGAAGACTGCGGCGTTGCGCGGCGCCGCAGATATGCTCGCTGAAATTGGGTGTCTGTTGTCCGGATACTGAGAGGGAACAATGGAGTTCGAAGACCGGCTTTCCGCGCTCGCGACGAAAGTCAAGAATCAGGCGGCCGCGATCGGGACCGAGGAAGCGACGAAGAACGCCTTCGTCATGCCCTTCATCTCGACGATTCTCGGCTACGACGTGTTCGATCCGCTCGAGGTCGTTCCCGAGTTCACTGCGGATGTCGGGATCAAGAAGGGGGAGAAGGTCGACTACGCGATCATGCGCGACGGCGAGGTGCAGATCCTCATCGAGTGCAAGGCGTCGATCGGCGTGCCCAAGGTCGAGCACGCCTCGCAGCTCTTCCGATACTTCTCGACGACGAATGCGCGGATCGCTGCACTGACGAATGGCGTCGTCTGGCAGTTCTTCACGGACCTGGACGCGCCGAATCGTATGGATGCGAAGCCGTTTCTCGTGCTGGACCTTCTCGACATCGATGAGACTCTGCTTACAGAGGTGCAGAAGCTCAGCAAAGACAGCTTCGACCTCGAGTCGATCATCAATGCAGCCGAGGAGCTGAAGTACGTTGGCGCGCTCAAGCGTGAGATCGCAGCGGAGTTTCGGGCGCCGAGTGATGAGTGGATCAAGTTCTTCGCCACGCGCGTGTACGACGGTGCATATACCCAGCGCGTACGTGAGCAGTTCACCGGCTTGGTGACGAAGGCGTCTCGTCAGTTCTTGACCGAGAGTGTGAACGATCGGCTGAAGACTGCGCTCGGTGCCGGAGCGGGGGTGCGTCCCATGGAGGAAGTCCCGGCGGTGACCAGCGAGCCGGTCGCGGAGAGCGACCTGGACCGAGACACCGAGATCGAGACGACGCTCGAAGAACTCGAGGGGTACCAGATCGTCAAGGCGATCGCGTGCGGTGAGACCAAACCTCAGCGCATCACTCACCGCGACGCGAAGAGCTACTTCGCCGTGCTCCTCGACGACAACAACCGGAAGCCGATCGCCCGCTTGCACTTCAACGGTCGCCAGAAATACCTCGGCCTCCTCGACGCGGAAAAGACCGAGACGAGGCATCCGCTCGACTCGCTCGACGAGATCTACGAGCACGCGGACGCCATTCGTGAAGCGGTGGTGCGATATCGCTAGAGGCGGTGTGAGTTGATCGGCAGCGGGCGAACGCGGATGTGGCCCCGGCCGATCGATACGACCGCGCCATTCTGAAGATCGCCGACCACCGAAGGGAGGTTGGCAACCAGGACCGCTCCCTGGTCGGTTGGCGTCAAATGGTCGGACGACCTGAGGAGCAACAGTGAAGGTGCCGTGCCGCCGCTGAGGGCGAGGAGCGTCGCGAAGTCGCTATCTGCTGAGACGATGGTTGCGCCAGTGTCAACGGCGAATTCTGAGATCTCCACGTCCGAAGCAGTGAGGAGATCGACCGCTCCGACATGCGTCGCATCGAAACCGCCGAGACGGAGCATTTCGGCGACGGTCGGCGAAAGGTTCGCGTCGACCAGTAACTTCATGCGGCAACAAAAGGCAGCTCGCGCGGAACGTTCTCTGCCGCAAACGCGAGAACCGCGAGCACGTCATCGCGCTCGAGATACGGGTAGTCCGCAAGAAGCTGATCAATCGTGCGACCCGCGGCGAGCTGACCGAGTACAGCCGACACGGTGACACGCGTGTTTCGCACGGTGGGAGCGCCCGCCATGCGTGATGGATCAGCCGAGATCCGGTCCGAAATCATGAGGCTAGTGTACGACCCGCGCTACGAGCGGCGACGAGATTGCTCATCCGACAGAGATCCAAGTTCTGTTATATAACTGAAGTGTGAAACAATTTGGGGCGCTGAGCGATCCGATCCGGTTGCGAATGGTGGAGCAGCTCGCGGAGCGGGATGCGACGGCGGGGGAGCTGAGCGCGGTCGCGGGGGAGGAGTACGGGGTGAGTCAGCCGGCGGCGTCGCGGCACCTGCGGGTATTGCGCGAAGCCGGGCTGGTGAGCGCGCGCGTCGACGGGTCGCGCCGCATCTACCGCCTCGAACGCGACGCCGTCGAGGAGATCGGGGAGTGGGCGGATCATCTCCGGGCGCTCTGGGCGACGTCGTTCTCCGCACTCGGCACCGAGATCTCGCGCGGAGCCCGACGCCGGCAGGAGAGCGGGCGTTCGGAGTGACCGGGACGACGAAGGAAACCGCACGATGAACATCGCCAGCCAGATCAACGAGGTTCTGCGGCACGTCGAGTTCGGTGAGTCGGGCAATGTGATCACGCTGCAACAGACGTTTCCGACGAGTGTCGACGACCTCTGGGATGCGTGCACGACCCCAGCGCGTCTGGCCCGATGGTTCGACGGCGAACTCCGCGAAGGCGGTCGCTACCGCATGGCCGACAGCGGCACCGTCGGAACGATCCGGACCTGCGACGCGCCGCGAGAGCTCATCATCACGTGGGAGCACGGAGACGACGTCTCGCTCGTGACCGCCGCGTTCGAGGAGGCGCCCGGCGGCCGGTCGGCCACGCTCACGGTCCGCCACCACGGCGAGGACAACGAGTACTGGCGCGAGTACGGACCCGCCGCCGGTGGGGCGGGCTGGGATGCCGCCTTTCTGGGCCTCGTCATGCTGCTCGACGACCCCGACACGTTGCTCGACGAGGTCGCGACGCTCATGCGTTCGGCCGACGGCGAACGGTTCACGGAACTGGTCGTCAGCGAGTGGTCGCGTGCGCACCAGCGTGCCGGGGCGGCAGCCGATGAGGCTGATGCCGCCGCAGGCCGCGCGGCGGAGCTCGAGCGCGAGATGTGGGCGGCTGACGCCTGAAGGCCAGTGATGCGGGTGAGCCCCTCACTCGGACCGGGAAAGTCCGGGTGAGGGGCTCATTTGGCGGAGGATGGGGGATTCGAACCCCCGAGGGCTTTCACCCAACACGCTTTCCAAGCGTGCGCCATAGGCCACTAGGCGAATCCTCCGGGCGGACAGCACGTGCGCTCGCACGCGATGACCTCAGGACATGCTACCGGACCGCGCCGGTCGTTTCGTGCACGCACACCCGCGCGGGCGCCCTGCCGATTCGGGATGGACCACCGGGGCGGGTACACTTGACGACGGCCCCTCACGTGGCGCCATCCAGGCCAACTCCCCCAGGTCGGAGACGAAGCAAGGGCAACCGGGCTCTGGCGGGTGCGTGAGGGGTCTTCGCATGCCCGGGCCTCCCCTCGGCGGATCGTCGTCACTATTCGCGGGTTGCCGGGCGTCGGAACCCGCGAAACGTGACGGCAACCAACGCTCGTGCCGGCCGACGGCACGGCGCAGCACGCGAGATACTTCAGCGTCGAGGCATCCGCCCCGGGCTTTGCGGGAACTCGCATGGTCGGCCGCCCGCCCGCGAATAGGGTGGAACCCGTGGCGCACAGCATCTACCTCTGCTCCGCCGAGGGGAACACCGGGAAGTCGACCGTCGCACTGGGCGTGCTCGAGACCCTGACCAGGCGCGTGACCCGCGTCGGCGTGTTCCGCCCGGTTGCCCGTTCGACCGAAGAGCGCGACTACGTGCTCGACCTGCTCCTCGCGCATGAGGCGGTCGTGCAGCTCGACTACGAGGAGGCGGTGGGCGTCGGCTACGACGACGTGCACGCCGATCCCGAGGGCGCGCTCGCGACCATCGTGCGCCGGTTCAAGGCGATCGAGGCGCGCTGCGACGCGGTGGTCATCGTCGGCACCGACTACACCGACGTCGGCAGCCCCACCGAGCTCTGGTTCAACGCGCGCATCGCGGCGAACCTCGGCGTGCCCGTGCTGCTCGTCCTCGGCGGCCGCGCACCCGAGGGGCGCGGGCACTCCGAGCAGCTCGGCGACGAGGCCGCACGCACGCCCGACGAGATGGCGCAGCTCACCGAGCTCGCGGTCGACGAGCTCACGCGCGAGCACGCGACACTGCTCGGCATCGTCGCCAACCGCGCCGATCCCGACCGGCTCGACGAGATCGTCGACGCGGTGTCGCACGCGGCCCGCACCGAGGTCGCCATGTCGCGCACCGACACCGCCGACGGCGTGCACGTGTGGGCGATTCCCGAGGACCGCTACCTCGTGGCGCCGTCGATGCGCACGATCATGCACGCGGTCGACGGTGAGCTGCTGTCGGGCGACAGCGAGTTGCTGAACCGCGAGGCGCTCGCCGTCGTGATCGCCGCGATGGCCATGGAGAACGTGCTCGCGCGGCTCATCGAGGGCGCGGTCGTGGTGATCCCCGGCGACCGCAGCGAGGTGCTGCTCGGCGTCCTCACGGCGCACGCGTCGGCGACGTTCCCCTCGATCTCGGGCATCGTGCTCGTCGGCGGGTTCCCGCTGTCCGAGACGGTCGAGCGGCTCATCGAGGGGCTGCGGGCGCAACTGCCGATCATCCGCACGGAGCTCAGCAGCTATGCGACCGCGGTCGCGATCACGCAGGCTCGCGGCCGGCTCGCGGCGGAGTCGCAGCGGAAGCGCGACACCGCGCTCGCGCTGTTCGAGCAGCACATCGACGCGCAGCGGCTGCTCGACCTGCTCGACGTCGCCCGGCCCGACGTGATCACGCCCATCATGTTCGAGTACCAGCTGCTCGAGCGGGCCCGCGGCGCGCGCAAGCACATCGTGCTGCCCGAGGGCTACGACGATCGCATCCTGCGGGCGGCGGCGACGCTGCTCGCGCGCGAGGTCGCCGACCTCACGATCCTCGGCGAGGAGATCGAGATCCGTTCGCGCGCGATCGGCCTCGGCCTCGACATCTCGAAGGCGACCGTCATCTCGAGCTACGACCCGGTGATGTCGTACAAGTTCGCCGAGGAGTACCGCAAGCGCCGCGCGCACAAAGGCGTCACGCTCGAACAGGCGCGCGAGCGCGTGCAGGACGTGTCCTATTTCGGCACGATGATGGTCGAGCTCGGCCTCGCCGACGGCATGGTGTCGGGGGCCGCGCACACGACCGCGCACACGATCCGGCCGTCGTTCGAGATCATCAAGACCCGCCCCGACGTCGACGTGGTCTCGAGCGTGTTCCTGATGGCGCTCGCCGACCGCGTGCTCGTGTACGGCGACTGCGCGATCGTGCCCGACCCGACGGCCGAGCAGCTCGCGGACATCGCGATCTCGTCGGCGCAGACGGCGGCGCAATTCGGCATCGAGCCGCGGATCGCGATGCTGTCGTACTCGACCGGGGAGTCGGGGTCGGGTGCCGACGTCGACAAGGTGCGGACGGCGACCGCGCTCGTGCGCGAGCGTGCGCCGGAGCTCGCGGTGGAGGGACCGATCCAGTACGACGCGGCGGCCGATGCGGCGGTCGCGCGCACCAAGCTTCCGCAGTCGGATGTCGCGGGGCGTGCGACGGTCTTCATCTTCCCCGACCTCAACACCGGCAACAACACGTACAAGGCGGTGCAGCGCTCGGCGGGTGCGGTCGCGATCGGGCCGGTGCTGCAGGGGCTGCGCAAACCGGTGAACGACCTGTCGCGCGGCGCGCTCGTGCAGGACATCGTGAACACGGTCGCGATCACGGCCATCCAGGCGGCCGAGGGTGCGGGCGAGCGCCCATGAGCGTCGTCCTGGTCGTGAACTCGGGTTCGAGCTCGTTCAAGTACCAGCTGATCGAGGTCGACACGTCGCGCACGCTCGCGAGCGGACTGGTCGAACGCATCGGCGCCGCGGGCGGGCGGGCACGGCACGTCGACGGCGAGGGGCGGGCGGATGCCTCGTCCGAGCACTCGGCCGACGGCCCCGGATCGTGGGAGCGCGAGGTCGACGTGCCCGACCATTTCGCGGCGTTCGAGGTCATGCTCGCGGCGTTCGCCGAGCACGGCCCGTCGCTCGAGCGGCATGCGCCGGTCGCCGTCGGGCACCGGGTCGTGCAGGGCGGCGCGAGGTTCTTCGAGCCGACGATCATCACCCCGCTCGTGAAGATCAACATCGATGAGCTGTCGGCGCTCGCGCCGCTGCACAACCCGGCCAACCTCGCGGGCATCGACGCCGCGCAGCGAGCCTTCCCCGATGTGCCGCACGTCGCGGTGTTCGACACGGCGTTCCATCAGACCATGCCGCCCGCGGCATATACCTACGCGATCGATCGGGAGGTCGCCGCGAAGCACCGTATCCGGCGGTATGGGTTCCACGGCACTTCGCATCAGTACGTGTCGCGTGCGGCGGCCGAGTACCTGGGCCGGCCGATCGACGACCTGCGCATGATCGTGCTGCACCTCGGCAACGGCGCGTCCGCGTGCGCGGTGTCGAGTGGCCGCTCGGTCGAGACGAGCATGGGCATGACGCCGCTCGAGGGGCTCGTCATGGGCACGCGCTCGGGCGACCTCGACCCGGCGATCCTGCTGCACCTGCAGCGTCGCGCCGACCTCTCGGTCGGCGACGTCGATCGCCTGCTGAACTCGCGCAGCGGCATCCTCGGTCTCGGCGGTCACGCGGACATGCGCGACCTGATCGAGGCGGCCGAGTCGGGCGATGCGGATGCCGCGCTGGCGCTCGAGGTCTACACGCACCGCGTGCGCGCGTACGTGGGGGCGTATGCGGCGCAGCTCGGCCGGGTCGACGCGATCGTGTTCACGGCCGGTGTCGGCGAGAACGCGGCGCTCGTGCGCGAGTGGTCGCTTGCCGGCCTCGAGGGGTTCGGCGTCGAGCTCGACCCCGAGCTGAACCGGTTGCGCGCGCCGGGCGCGCGTCGCATCTCGACGGATGCCTCCCGCACGGCGGTCCTCGTCATCCCCACCGATGAGGAGCTCGAGATCGCGCGGCAGACGGTCGCGGCGACGACCCCGCCGCCTTCGCCGGCCGGGTAGCGCACGACCGCTGGTCGAGTAGCGCGCGCCCGCTGGTCGAGTAGCGACCGACCGCTGGTCGAGTGGCGGCCGACCGCTGGTCGAGTAGCGAGCGAGGGACGAGCACGTGTATCGAGACCCGGTGACCCGGTCTCGACACGCTCGCCGGCGCGGAGCTCACTCGACCGCCGATGGGCGTGTTCCACTTCGCGGGGCGACGCGGGCGGATACCTCGGGCGGACGCCGCCCCCGTCACCGCACGAGGCGCGCGCAGTCGATGCAGAGCGTCGCGGTCGGCCGGGCCTCGAGGCGCGCGACCATGATGGGCTTGCCGCAGCGTTCGCAAATGCCGTACGTGCCGTCGGCGAGCCGGCCGAGCGCGCGGAGCACCTCGGCGAGCTCGGACTCGGCGTCCGCGAGCACGGCGGTGCGCTGCGACCACTCCTGGGTCATCGTCGGGCCCTCGGGGTCGTGCTCGTCGTCGGCGTTCGCGTCGGATCGTGCGACGCGGACCTCGGCCATGCCCTCACGATGCTCCGCGAGCCGGTCTTCGGCCTCGCGTCGTTCGGCGAGCAGCGCGACCTCGAACTTGGCGATGCGTTCGGGGGTGAATGTCCTGGTCATGGTCGCCTCCTTCGGCTCGGCTGCTGGCGCGGCATCCGTCGCGTTCTCGCATGGTAGCCCTCAGACGGGCGATCGTGTGGGTGGGGGCGTCTACCATGGACGCGTGGTCACCGCCCTGTATCGCCGCTACCGGCCTGAGAACTTCGCCGAGATGATCGGCCAATCGCAGGTCACCGAGCCGCTGATGACGGCACTGCGCACCGACCGGGTGAACCACGCCTACCTGTTCAGTGGCCCGCGCGGTTGCGGCAAGACGACCTCCGCGCGCATCCTCGCGCGCTGCCTCAACTGCGCCGAAGGGCCGACCGACACCCCGTGCGGCACGTGCCCGAGCTGTGTCGAGCTCTCGCGAGGGGGCGGCGGGTCGCTCGACGTCGTCGAGATCGACGCCGCGAGCCACAACGGCGTCGACGACGCGCGTGACCTGCGTGAGCGCGCGGTCTTCGCGCCGGCCCGCGACCGGTACAAGATCTTCATCCTCGACGAGGCGCACATGGTGACGCCGCAGGGCTTCAACGCGCTGCTGAAGCTCGTCGAGGAGCCGCCCGAACACGTGAAGTTCATCTTCGCGACCACCGAGCCCGACAAGGTGCTCGGCACGATCCGTTCGCGCACGCACCACTACCCGTTCAGGCTCGTCCCGCCCGCGCCCATGCTCGAGTACGTGCAGCAGCTGTGCGAAGAAGAGCACATCGAGGTCCAGCCCGGCGTGCTCGCGCTCGTCGTGCGCGCAGGCGGCGGCTCGCCGCGAGACACGCTCTCGCTGCTCGATCAGCTCATCGCGGGGTCCGAGGGCTCGACCATCGACTACGAGCGCGCGGTCGCGCTGCTCGGCTACACGCACGGCGCCCTGCTCGACGAGGTCGTCGACGCGATCGGGGCCGGCGATGCGGCGGGTGCGTTCGCGTCCGCCGACCGCGTCGTGCAGACCGGGCAAGACCCGCGGCGATTCGTCGAAGACCTGCTCGAGCGGCTGCGCGACCTCATCGTGGTCGCCGCCTCATCGCCCGAGGCCGCGGCCGCCGTGCTGCGCGGCGTGCCCGAAGACGAACTGGCCCGCATGGCGGCGCAGGCGCAGGCGTTCGGCCAGGCCGAGCTCTCGCGCGTGGCCGACCTCGTCAACCAGACCCTGACCGAGATGACCGGTGCGACGTCGCCGCGGCTGCACCTCGAGCTCATGCTCGCGCGCGTGCTCGTGCCGAGCGCCGACGCGACCGAACGGGGCGCGCTCGCGCGCGTCGAGCGGCTCGAGCGCCGGGTCGGGGTCGACGGAGCGCTGCCCGGTGCGGGCGGCGCGGGCACTCGTGCGGAACAGGGTGCGGGTGCGGGTGCGAGTGGTGCGGGCGGCGCGGGCGCTCGTACGGAACCTGGCGCGGGTGGTGCGGGCGGCGCGGGCGCGGGCGGTGCTCGCGCGGGCGGTGGCGGTGCGGGTGCAGGCGGTGCTCGCGCGGGCGGAGTGACATACGGTGGCGGCGATGCGGGTGCGGGTGGAGCGGTGCGCGGCAGAGCCGGCGTCGCTTCGGCTGGCAGCGTGGGCGGCGCCAGCGCGGGCGCAGGCGACGCGGGCGCAGGCGACGCGGGCGCTGATGCAGGTGGCGCGGGCGCCGGTGCAGGTGGCGCGGGCATGGCGGCCGGGGTCGACTCCGAGGCGCGCAGTGCGGCAGGTGCGACCGCAGGCTCTGCGGCGCGTGACGCTGCCGCATCGTGGGCGGCCGAGACGGCCTCGCGTGAGGCGAGCGCGGGTGCGGGGGCAGGCGGCGACCGGGCGAGCGATGGCCGGCCGGGTGCCGCGACCGGCGCGTCGGCGGCTGGCGCCGCTGGCTCCGAGGCGGCAGCGGCTCCGAAGCCGGTCGGGCCGGTCACCCTGCAGCAGGTGCGCGACGCCTGGCCCGAGGTGCTCGCGGCGCTGCAGCGTACTAAGCGCAGTGCGTGGATGGTGGCGTTCACCGCACAGGTCCGCGACTATCGCGAGGACGACATCCTGGTGCTCGGCTTCCCGAGCGAGCAAGATGTGGCGGGCTTCCGCGGCGGTGCCCCCGGGCAATCCGTGAGCGAGCTGCTGCGCAACTCGATCGCCGAGGTGCTCGGCGTCCGCGTGAAGTTCATCGCGCGGGCCGAGGGTCCGGGCAACCGCGGCGGCGGCGACGGCGGCGGCAACTCCGGCGGCCCGGTCGACCGCGCGCCCGGTGGGCCCAGCGACGGCGCGCCCGGCGAGTCGGCGCGGCCGGCCGAACCCGGGCAGCCCGGCGAGCCGGCGTTATCCGGCCGATCCACCCCATCCGACGCCGCGCCGACGACGGCTGCCACTCAGGCCTCCGCCGCGGGAGCCGTGCAGGTGTCGGCCGATGGGGCTGGTGGTGCGGGGGCCGTGCAGGTGTCGGCCGATGGGACTGGTGGTGCCGGAGCCGCGCAGGTGTCGGCCGGTGGGGCGAGCGGGGCGGGAGCAGTTCAGGGCTCGGCCGGCCGGGACGGTGGTGCGGGAGCCGCAGCGTCGTCAGGCGGCGGCGCCGGCGGGTCCGGCCGCCCCGGCTCCGCGCAGCGGAGCACCGGTCAGGATTCTCAGGGCTCGGCTTCCGTCGGCGCGCCGGCAGCTTCGCCGGCGGGTCCGGTCGACTCATGGGCGACCGTGGCGATTCCGACGGACCCGGCGGCGAGCGGTGACCCCGAGGCATCCGTCAGCGCGACGCGCACCGCCACCGCGACCGCACCCAGGCCTCAGACGGCGACCACACCGCAGGACGACGCCGCTCCCGCGGGCGAGGGCACACGCCCGACTGGGCACGACGACTATGTGCCCAACGATGCGGATGCGCCGCCCGAAGACTTCGAGCCGCCGTTCGACCCGGGCCCTGAGCCCGACGCCGGGTTCCGCCCGGGGCGCAACGGCGAGCCGGCAGCGAGTCCCGGTGGAGCGGCGCCGTCCGCCGCGAACTCAGCTCTCGCCGGTGCGCCGGCGGTCGGCTCGTCGGCACCCGCCGGGTCAGCGACCACGGCATCCACGCGCGCCCCGGAGGCGACCACCCGCGCACCGCGGCCGCTGCCGCAGCGCAAGGGTGACGGCATTCAGCGGTATGGCGAGGCGGTCGTGCGCGAGGTGCTCGGCGCGACGTTCCTCGAAGAGATCGAAGCCCCCGGCTTCGGAGAGCGTGGCTAGAACGTGTACGAAGGCATCGTCCAAGAGCTGATCGACGAGCTCGGGCGGCTTCCGGGCATCGGCCCGAAGTCCGCGCAGCGCATCGCGTTCCACATCGTGCAGACCGAGCACTTCGATGTGAGCCGGCTCGCCGAGATCCTCGCAGAGGTGCGCGACAAGGTGCGGTTCTGCGAGATCTGCGGCAACGTCTCCGAAGAGCACACCTGCGCGATCTGCCGTGACCCCCGCCGCGACAGCACACTCATCTGCGTCGTCGAAGAGGCCAAGGACGTCGTCGCGATCGAACGCACGCGCGAGTTCCGGGGGCTCTACCACGTGCTCGGCGGCGCGATCAGCCCCATCGACGGGGTCGGGCCCGACGAGCTCCGGATCCGCCAGCTCATGCAACGACTCGCCGACGGCACCGTGAGCGAGGTCATCATCGCCACCGACCCGAACCTCGAAGGCGAGGCCACCGCCACCTACCTCAGCCGCCTCCTCACCACGCTCGAGATCAAGGTCACCCGGCTCGCCTCAGGGCTCCCCGTCGGCGGCGACCTCGAGTACGCCGACGAGGTCACCCTCGGCCGCGCCTTCGAAGGCCGCCGCACCGTCGGCTGACCGCCGTCCGCGCCGCGGCTGATCGCTGTTCGCTCTCCCGTCGGCTGACGCCGACCTGCGAGTCAGACCCCGGCCGTCATCCCATCGTGACCGCAACGTGAGCGGGTCGCTGACGCAGATGAGTGGACGCCAGGAGGACTCGACTGCGCCCCGCTCCTTTCGAGGGTGGCGCTCTCGCGAGCAATGGGCTCCGCGCCTGGCTGCGGATTCCCAGCTCAGGAAGACGCGGGGTGCGACCGGCGGGTTGGGGGCCGACACGCCGGAGGCGCGTTCGCGCGTCCTGAGCAGGGGCGCCAGAGGTGGTTGACGCGGCGTGCCGCGGCCGGTGGAATGGCCGAATGGCAGCCAGCGCAGGAGCGGAGTGGGTCGCGGCATACGTACGGGCCTGGGAGACGAACGATCCGGCCGACATCGGGGCGCTGTTCACCGATGACGCCGTCTACGAATACCGGCCGGACGATCCCGAGGCGGTGCGCGGGCGGGATGCGATCGTCGCGTCGTGGCTCGAGTCGAAGGACGAGGCCGGCACGTGGGCGTTCGACTGGCGGCTCCTCGTCGACACCCCCGACCTCGTGATCATCACCGGCCGCACCGAGTACCCGGCGGAGAAGGACTACGACAACCTCTGGGTCATCCGGCTCGCGCCCGACGGTCGCGCCTCCCGCTTCACCGAGTGGTACATGACGCGCCCGCGCACCTGACCGCTCCATCCATCGCTCCTCGGCCAGGTGCGGAGTGCACTCGGTGATCAGCGCAGCAACTCGACGAGCACGACCCAGGCCATGAGCAGGGCGGCGATGATCGACAGGATCGAGCCTATGGCGGCCGCGATGAGCCCCGCCTCGCCTTGGCCGGACACGACGAGCACCCCGCCGAGCAAGAAGGCCGCGATCGGGAACACCCCGGCGGCGCTCTGTCCGAACCGGTAGCTCGTCGGCACCCCCGGCTGCCGGAACACCAGCGGCACCACATGCCACTGGAACACCCCCGCCGCAAGCGCCGCCACGATGATCTCGATGCCGTACACGACGAGCGGCTGGCCGGGGATGAGCCCGAGTGCGCACACCGTGATCGCGAGCACGAGCGCCGCGATCGATGCCGCGAGCCGCGCCGGCATGGTCTTCGACTTCATGATCGTGCCGATGTTCACCGACATGGCGACGATCAGCAGACCCGCGAGCGCCGCGGTCGCGCCGACCATCGCGACGTTGAACTCGCTCCAGGTGTCCAGCAGCTCCGACATGGCCGCATGCTATCGGCACTGTGCTCGGTATCGCGCCACGTGTGACCTACCGCGCCACGGACGACGGTCGGTGCTGGCGCGGGAGGTCACAGACGGCGCGGGCGGCGGAAGGGGGTGCGGGCGGCGGGAAGTGGCGCGGGCAGGGTGGGCAGCGGAAGGACCTCCGGAGTGCCGCGGGGCGGGAGGGGTGTCGCACGCTCGCGTGTGGAATCGGCTTCGCTCGCGCCACGTGTGACCTACCGCGCCACGGACGACGGTCGGCGCTGGCGCGGTAGGTCACGCATGGCGCTGGTGGCGGGAGGTGGCGCGGGTGGCGGGAGGTGGCGCGGGTGGCGGGAGGTGGCGCGGGTGGCGGCTGGTGGCGCGGGTGGCGGGAGGTGGCGCGGGTGGCGGCTGGTGGCGCTGGTGGCGCGGGGACGGGGCGGCGGGGGAGGGCGGCACACGTCCCGCGCGAGGCATCCGTGTCACATGGCGAGGGCCGCATACGCGGCGCCGTATGATGATCTTTCCGGCGCCCGCCGGCCCCAGGTCGAGGCGCACACACCCCGCGCACAGACCCCCTGGGAGACCACGTGAGCTTGATCGTGCAGAAGTTCGGCGGATCATCCGTCGCCGACGCGGAGAGCATCAAGCGGGTCGCCAAGCGCATCGTCGAGACCCGCAAAGCGGGCAACGACGTGGTCGTCGCGGTCTCCGCGATGGGTGACACGACCGACGAACTGGTCGATCTCGCGAACGAGGTCACGCCGATCCAGGCGCCGCGCGAGCTCGACATGCTGCTGTCCGCGGGCGAGCGCATCTCGATGGCGTTGCTCGCCATGGCGATCAAGAGCATGGGTCACGACGCGCGCAGCTTCACCGGCAGCCAGGCGGGCATGATCACGGATGCCACGCACGGCGCCGCGCGCATCGTCGACGTCACGCCCGTGCGCTTGCGTGAGGCGCTCGACGAGGGCGCGATCGTGATCGTCGCCGGGTTCCAGGGCTTCAGCCGCGAGTCGCGCGACATCACGACGCTCGGCCGCGGCGGCAGCGACACGACGGCCGTCGCGCTCGCCGCGGCGCTCGAGGCCGACGTGTGCGAGATCTACACCGACGTCGACGGCGTGTTCACGTCTGACCCGCGCATCGTGAAGCGGGCGCACAAGCTCGACCGGGTCACGAGCGAGGAGATGCTCGAGCTCGCGGCGTCGGGCGCCAAAGTCCTCCATATCCGCGCGGTCGAGTACGCACGCCGGCACGGCGTGACGCTGCACGTGCGATCGTCGTTCAACAATGCGGAGGGGACGATCGTCTACGACCCCTCGCGCCTCCCCGAAGGAGCAGCAGTGGAAGAGTCCGTCATCGCCGGTGTCGCCGTCGATCTCTCCGAGGCGAAGATCACGGTCGTCGGCGTGCCCGACAAGCCGGGCGTCGCGGCGAAGATCTTCAAGATCGTCGCGGGCACGAACGCCAACGTCGACATGATCGTGCAGAACGTGTCGGCCGCGTCGACCGGTCGCACCGACATCTCGTTCACGCTGCCGAAGGCCGAGGGTGAGAAGGCGTTGACCGCGCTTGCCGGCGCGCAGGAGGCGGTCGGATTCGCGTCGCTGCAGTACGACGACCAGATCGGCAAGCTGTCGCTCGTCGGCAACGCGATGCGCTCGGCGAGCGGCGTCTCGGCGAAGCTGTTCGAGGCGCTCAGCGATGCGGGCATCAACATCGAGATGATCTCGACGAGCGAGATCCGCATCTCGGTCGTGACGCGTGCCGACAGCGTGCACGAGGCGGCGCGCGTCGTGCACACGGCGTTCGAGCTCGACGGCGATGACGACGCGGTCGTGTACGCGGGGACCGGCCGGTAGCGCCGGTTCTCCATCAATTCCTGCCAGAAACGGATGTCTCGCCGGGATCCATGCCGTTTCCAGGCGTCGTCCTCCAGACTGGATCTCGGCCCCACCGCACCGCCGCCCTGCGCGGCCCGTGCCTCGAACGAAGGAACACCATGGCCCACGGAGTGAACATCGGCGTCGTCGGCGCGACCGGACAGGTCGGCAAGGTCGTGCGCAAGCTGCTCGAGGAGCGCGACTTCCCGGTCGCGTCGATCCGCTACTTCGCGTCGGCGCGTTCGGCGGGCACGACCCTGCCCTGGAAGGGTGAGGAGATCGTCGTCGAAGACGCCGCGACGGCCGACCCCACGGGTCTCGACCTCGCGATCTTCTCGGCGGGCGGTTCGACGTCGAAGGCGCAGGCGCCCCGCTTCGCCGCGGCCGGCGTCACGGTCATCGACAACTCCTCCGCGTGGCGCATGGACCCCGAGGTCCCGCTCGTCGTCAGCGAGGTGAACCCGCACGCGATCGACGACGCCAAGAAGGGCATCATCGCGAACCCGAACTGCACGACGATGGCGGCCATGCCGGTGCTGAAGGTGCTCGACCGCGAGGCGGGCCTCGAGCGGCTCATCGTCTCGACGTACCAGGCGGTGTCGGGCGCCGGCCTCGCCGGCGGCGAGGAGCTGTACGAGCAGGCCAAGGCCGCGCTCGAGCAGGACACCCTGGGCCTCGTGCACGACGGTTCAGCCGTCACGATGCCCGAGCCCGAGAAGTTCCCGCGGCCGATCGCGTTCGACGTGATCCCGCTCGCGGGCTCGATCGTCGACGACGGCGACCTCGAGACCGACGAAGAGAAGAAGCTCCGCAACGAGAGCCGCAAGATCCTCGAGCTGCCGGGCCTGCGGGTCGCCGGCACGTGCGTGCGGGTGCCGGTCTTCACGGGGCATTCGCTGTCGATCAACGTCGAGTTCGCGAACCCGATCACGCCCGAGCGCGCGATCGAGGTGCTGACGGATGCTCCGGGCGTGCAGCTTGCGGACATCCCGACGCCGCTCGAGGCGGCGGGGCAGGACCCGAGCTACGTGGGGCGTATCCGTCAGGACCAGTCGGCGGCCGACGGCAAGGGCCTCGTGCTGTTCATCTCGAACGACAACCTGCGCAAGGGTGCCGCGCTGAACGCGGTGCAGATCGCCGAGCTCGTCGCGGCGAAGCTTCCGGCGCGCGTCTAGTCCCCGCCGATCGAGGAGCGAGCGCCAGCGAGCCGTGGTCTCCGCTGGTCGAGTAGCGAGCCCCAGCGAGCGTATCGAGACCGGGCGGGCCGAGCTGTGCGCGTGAGCACCGGGTCTCGATACGCGGGCTCGTTCCTCGCTCGCTACTCGACCAGCGGGTGGGCGGGTGCCCAGTAGGCTCGGGGCATGGGGGACTCGGGGGAGCCGCGCCGTGCGCGTGTGACGTTCGACCGGTCCGTCATCCTCTCGCAGCTGCTGTTCGGCGTCGTCTTCGTCGTCGTCATCTTCACGCTGCAGGTCTTCGCGCCCGAGCTCGTGACGTCGCCGATCGTGCTCGCGGGCATCACGGGCGCGTTCATCCTCACCGGGGTCACGATCATCGTGCCCTGGCATCGGATGCCGCGTGCCGCGGTCATGCTCGTGCCCACGCTCGACATCGTGATGATCGGACTCGTGCGGATCGGCGAGCCTACGAGCGGGATCGGTCTGCTCTGGGTGTTCCCGACGATCTGGCTCTCGAGCTACTTCGGCTTGCGGGGCGCGACCCTCGCGGTCGCGCTGTCGGGGAGCTTCATCTGGATCTCCGAGATCCTGTCGGGACGCGTCTTCACCCCGGAGAGCCTGCCGAGCATCATCGTGCTGCCGATCGCGCTCGTGTTCGTCGCGACGAGCTCATTGCTCACGAGCCGGCGCGCGAGCGCGCAGCGGGCGCTCATGCGCACGCAGGCCCGCCAGCTCGAACGTGCGCTGCGGCGGGCGAAGCGGCATGAGGCGCTGCTGGCCGAGGTGCTCGACGCGGTCGAGTTCGGTGTCGTGCGGCTCGATCGCGATGGCCGGGGCGCGGTCATGAACCGCGCGTACGCGAGGCTCTACGACCTGAACCTGGCGGACATCGACGCCGCGCGCTCCGGCGTGCAGCTCGCGGAGGACCGGGCGACGCAGTTGACCGGCCCCGACCTCCCGTTCAACCGGGCGATCGCGGGTGAGGAGTTCGAGAACGTGATCACCTGGACGGCCGACGGCGGTGGTGAGCTGCGCGCGGTCGCGGTGACCGCGCGGTGTCTCTACGACGAGATGAACGAGGCCGACGGCAGCGTCATCGTCGCGCGGGACGTGACCGCCGAGCTGCGCGCCGTCCGGGCCCGCGACGACCTCGTGGCCTCGGTGTCGCACGAGCTGCGCACGCCGATGACGTCGGTGCTCGGCTACGTCGACCTGTCCCTCGACGACCCGTCGCTGTCCGACGGCATCCGCCGCAACCTGCAGATCATGGAGCGGAACGGCGAGCGCATGCTCGAGCTGATCTCGTCGATCCTGCAGGGCGCGAAGCAGGCCGACCAGCCGGCGCCACTCGTGCTCGCCGACGCGGATCTGGGGGCGATCGTGGTCGACTCGGTCGAGGCGCTGCGTCCGCGATCCGACGAGCGGGGCATCGCGGTGCAGATCACCACGGCCGAGAGCGTCACGGCGCGCGCCGACGGCTTCCGCATCCGCCAGGTCGTCGACAACCTGCTGTCGAACGCGATCAAGTACAACCGCGACGGCGGCGACGTCACGATCGGGGTGACCGCGGTCGACGGCACCGCGTGGCTCGTGGTCAGCGACACGGGCATCGGCATCCCCGAGTCCGAGGTCTCCAAGGTGTTCGACCGGTTCTACCGTTCGGACGCCGTGCGGCAGGGCACGGTGCACGGCAGCGGACTCGGGCTGGGCATCGCCCGCGAGTACATTTTGCGCCACGGCGGCGACATCGATATCAGCAGTGAGGAAGGCAACGGGACGACGGTGTTCGTCACGCTGCCGCTCGAGGGGCCTGGGGCGTAGATGAACATCGACCTGTACTCCATCCAGCTCGCGACCAGCGCGGTGGTCATCGTGGCCGGGGTGATGTTCATCCTCGACACGTTCCTCCGGCGGCCCGACCTGGCCGGCCGGGTGTGGTCGGCGTCGTTCATGGCGGGCATTCTCGCGTCGTTCTCGTACGCGATCTGGATCGCGCTGCCGGACGGCTGGTGGGCGGTCGCGGCGGGGAACGCCGCGCTGGTGCTGAGCGGAGCCCTGCTCTGGACGGGTGCTCGCGTGTACAACGGCCGCCGCGATCTCGCGTGGATCTCGATCGTGGGTGCCGCGGCCGCGGCGGTCGCGGTGCTCGCCGAAGGCCCGGACGGTGGCGCGTGGGCCGGCGGTCCGCTCATGTTCGCGCTCGTGACCGGGTTCGCGGTGATGGGCGCCATCGAGTCGATGCGCGCACCCATGCGCCTGAACTGGACCGCCCGCGGGCTGACGGCGATGTTCGTCGTCGTCGCCCTGTTCTATGCGGCGCGGTTCGGCGTGTTCGTCGTGTCGGGGCCCGACAGCATGGTGTTCCAGGTCTTCCTCGGCACCGAAGCCTCGGCGTTCGTGATCATCGCGCTCGTGATCGTCACGGTCGTGAGCATGGTGATCCTGCAGTCCGAGCGCGTGCCGCGCCTGCTGGAGGCCGTGCCGGGCGCCGATGCCCTCACGGTCGAGGGCGTGCTGACGCCCGCCATGTTCCGGACCGTGGTCGAGGACTGGCTCGAGCGGGCGAACTTCCACGACGACCAGCTCGTGTTCGCGAGCGTCTGTCTCGACGAACGCGAGTTCATCGACACCGCGTTCGGGCGTTCGGCGGGCAACGAGCTGGTGGCGGAGTTCACGGCCGGCGTGCGCCGGTACAGCACGTCGAACGCGGCGATCGGCGCGGCGGGCCCGGGTGAGCTGTTCATCGTGGCTCCGTTCACCCACATGGAGGAGGCGCGGCGCAACGGCGTGGCGATCCAGTCCGGGCTTCGGGATCGTCCGATCGAGCAGGCGTCCGGGCTGCGCATCTCGGCGAGCATCGGGCTCGCGGGCACCGACGCGTACGGCTACGACTTCGACACGCTCATCGCCGCGGCCGCCGACGCTGCGGCCGCCGCGCGAGAGCGCGGCGGCGACGCGGTCGTGCTGGCGGGCTGATCGTCGGTTGGTCGAGCGGCGCAGGTGGTCTCAATACGCTCGCTGGCGCTCGCGACTCGACCAGCGGGGAGGTCGTTGGTCGAGTAGCGAGCGACGAAGGAGCACGCGTATCGAGACCCGGCGGGAGGTCGTTGGTCGAGTAGCGAGCGACGAAGGAGCACGCGTATCGAGACCCCGGCGGGTCAGTCCTCGTCGGCGGGCTCCGCGTCGGTGGGCTGGGGCGCGATCGCGATCGTAAGGGTGTCGACCGCGGTCTGCTTCGCGTAGTCGGCCGACGTCGGCGTCGCCTGCTGCAGCAGCTCGTACCGCATGCTCACCTCGATGCTCGCCGCGGCGGGGTCGAGCGCCGGCAGCGTGAACGTCTGGCTGTACGTGTACGGGTCGAGGATGAGGTAGCCGGGCGCGACGGTGCTCTGATCCGCGATCGGGTCGGGCCCGGGCAGCACCTCGCCGTCCGCGTCGCGGACGACGGTCTCCGCCGTGACGCGCGAGAGGTACAGCTTCTGCCCGTCGGCGGGCTCCACGGTGCCGCGGATGGAGAAGCTCAGCGGCTTGGAGGCGTTCGCGGTCCAGAGATCCATGGTGAGCGTGGACCAGTAGTCGATCGTGAGCGTGATCGCGCCGATCGGCACCGTACGCGTGGCCGAGCCGGCTGCGAGATCGTTCTGCACCGGCGCGGGTGGGGTCGTCGTCGGCGGTGCGCTCGAGGTCGCCGGTGCCTCGGTCGCGCCCGAGAGCCACGGCGGAGTCTCGGAGGAGCAGCCGGCAAGGCCGGCCACGGCGACCGCGACCGCCATCGCGAGGGTCATGCGGCGGGCGGCAGGGCGCGAGCGCACGGGGTGATCCTTTCGGTTCGTGAATCTTGAGCTGATCTTGAGCTGACGCTATCGCATTCCAAGGCGGCCCCCGCGGTCGCGTCGGAAGACTCGACTCGTCGCCGGGACGATGCACCCAGCGGATGAGTACCAGAGTCAAGGAGACCGTGATGACCGACCTCGCAGCCCGCCCCTCCGTCGCCCCGCGGACGGGTATCCAGGCTCGGTCGCGTCATGAACCCGCACGGTCCGTGTTGCCGCTTCCGGAACCCGAAACGGAAGCGTACGCAGATGACTTTGTCGCGGTCGTGGATACCCTCTCCGAGCACCGCGCCACGATTGGGTGCATCGTCCCGGCTTACAACGAGGAGGCCTCGATCGCCGAGGTTCTCGAGTCGCTGCTCGGGCAGACCCGGCTGCCCGACGTGGTGCACGTCGTCGTGAACAACACGACCGACCGCACCGTCGAGGTCGCGGCCCGCTACGCGGGCCTGCACACGCGGGTCGAGGAGGACGGCACCGAGCAGTTCACCGAGGTGTTCGTGCACGACATCGGCAAGAACCCCGACAAGAAGGTCGGCGCGCTGAACTACGGGTACACGCTCATCGAGACCATGGACTACCTGCTCGGCGTCGACGGCGACACGGTGGCCGACCCGCGCGCGATCGAGTTCCTCGAGGCGGAGATCACCTCCGACAGCCGCATCGGCGGCATCTCGGCGATCTACTCGATCGACGACCGGCCGTTCAAGGGGCTCGTCGCACCGTTCCTGATCGCGGGTCAGCGCGCCCAGTTCGCCGCGTTCAACATGCAGAACATGCTCCGCGGCCGCAACATGGCAGTGCTCGGCGGCCAGTACTCGATCTTCGCCACGAAGGCGCTCCGCGACGCCATGCAGGCGAACCACCAGACGACCCCGTGGGTCAAGGACAGCGAGGTCGAGGACTCGCTGCTGTCGCTGCAGATCAAGAGCGCCGGATATCTCACGAAGATCAGTGCGCGTGCGCGCGCCGACGTCGGCGGCATGACCACGATGCGCGGCCTCGACGCGCAGCAGGTGAAGTGGAACTACGGCGCGATCGAGCTCATGTGGCCGGGTCAGCGCGGCGACACCAAGGGTCAGCCGTTCCACCCGAACCTGCGTCTGCGCTGGCTCGAGAACCTGTCGATGGTCACCAACGCGGTGTCGCGGGTCATGTTCATCGCGCTGCTCGCCGCATCGCTCTCGATCGGCGCGTTCGTGTTCAGCCCGATCTGGCTGATCCCGCCGCTCGTCGCGGTGCTGCTGAACCTGCGCATCGCGCTGTCGATGCAGAACCGCAAGGCGCGTGACATCTGGTTCGCGGTGCTGCTGTTCCCGGCCGAGATCTACATGTGGATCCGGCTCGGGCACTTCGTGCGCGCGTGGAGCAAGTTCGCGAGCCGCAAGCAGGTCGACAACTGGGCCGAGCAGGCCAAGGCCGAGCGCGGCTCGGGCCACGCCTACCTCACGCCGCTGCTGGTCGTGCTCGGCGTCATCGTCGCGATGGTCGCGATCTGGACCCAGCTCAGCCCGGTCGTGCAGTCGTCGATCCTGTGGGTGGGCTGGCCCGTGCTCGGCATCATCACGGTCATCCAGACGCTCACCATGTTCGGCAGCCTCGCGCGCCGCCACCACGGTTACAAGGTCTGACTCGCCGTCGGTCGAGTGGCGAGCGACGAAGGAGTGAGCGTATCGAGACCTCTTGTCCCGGTCTCGATACGCTCGCTGGCGCTCGCTACTCGACCAACGAGGGGGTCACTCGTCGGCGGTGAGGCGGTAGCCGACGCCGCGGACGGTCTCGATGATGCGCGGGTTGGTGGCGGACTCGCCGAGCTTGCGGCGCAGGTTCGCGAGGTGCACCTCGACGGCGCGCTTGTCGGCCTCGCTCACGTAGTACGACGTGACGTAGCTCTCGCCGCGGAGCGCGAGCGCCAGGTCGGCCTTGCTGCGCACCCGGCGCCGCGTGGTGAGCAGCAGGTTGAGCAGCTCGAACTCGCTGCGCGTGAGCTCGAGCCCCGTCTCGTCGAGGGTCACGAGGTGCATCTCCGGGTGCAGGCGCAGCCCGCGGTGCTCCAGCCAGCCGTCTTCCTCGTCGGCGTGCGCCGACTCGGCCGGTGCGGGAACAGCTCCCGACCCGGGATCGGTTGCGGGCGAGACCGCGGGCGCGCCGGGAGGCGCCGCGGCCCCGTCCCGTGCCGCGGGCGTCGGCGACAGGTCCGCTGCGGGCGCGGCAGCGCCCGGCGCCGTGACGGTCACGGTGACGGATGCCTCGGGCAGCACCACGCCCTCGGCCGGCGTGACCGTGGTCGGCGGGGTGCCGGCGATCGGCGCCGTCTGCGAGGCATCCGCCCGCCGCTCGGACGCGAGCCGTTCGCGCTCGAACCGGCGGCGCATCGCGTCGACCCGCGCGCGCAGCTCGCGTGGCCGGAACGGCTTCACCATGTAGTCGTCGGCACCCGACTCGAGGCCCATGAGGGTGTCGATCTCGTCGCCGCGCGCCGTGAGCATGATGAGGTACGTGTCGCTGATCGCGCGGATGCGTTTCGCGGCCTCGAACCCGTCGATGCCCGGCATGCTCACGTCGAGCGTGGTGAGTCCGGGGTTGTACGTGCGCACGCGCTCGACGCCGTCGACGCCGTTGCCCGCGCTGTGCGTCTCGAACCCCGCCTGTTCGAGCACCTCGACCAGGAGCCGGCGGATGTCCGGATCGTCTTCGATGATGACCGCGACGCGGTAATCGGTGCTTCCCATTCGTTCCCCCGATGGTGTCGTGCCACGTGCTGTGGTGAGGTGGTGCGCGGTGCCGGTTCGCGGCCGGACGGTGATGCGGGCGATGAGCGTCAACTCGTGCCGGTCAGTTCGATCGCGCGTTCCGGCCACCACTCGCCGGCGGGCGGCCCGCCGTTGCAGAGGCCGTCGCTCTCGCCCGGCGGCTTGACCCAGAGCACGGCGTCGACGACGGGATCGTCGACGGCCGTGGGCGTCTCGCCGATGGCCCGGCCCGGCGGGTTGCACCACTCGCCGTCGGCGGGTGCCCCGTTGCCGTTGCGCGACGTGTCGATGATCGCGTGCGTGCCGCCGCCGAGCTCGGCCGACACCTCCGCCGCGTAGGCGGTCTCGGCTTCCGTCGGCTGCGTGTTCGACACGTTCGTGGCGAAGCCGCGGACCGCGTCCACCCCGGCCGCGTGCAGCAGTGCGGCCATCTCGTCCGCCGGCAGCCAGTTCGAGTGGCCGCCGTCGAGATACACGAGCGCGTGGCTCGCATCGAGCCGGTGGAGCGCGGCCCGCACCAGCTGCACCCGCGCACCCGGGTCGTCGCACTCGGGCGACAGCGCGAGCGCGTCGGGCTCGAGCACCACGATCGCCGGAGTGTTGCCGATCGCGTCGCCGATCTCGCCGACCCAGTCGAGATACTCGACGGGCTCGAGGCCGCCCGCCGACTGACCGCCGCAGTCGCGGTCGGTGATGCCGTAGACGACGAAGACGGGCAATGCGCTCTTCGACTCGATGACGATCGATCGCACCGTCGCGCCGACCTCCCCGGCCGGGTCGCGCTCGGGCGTGAGCCAGATGCCCGTCGGCTGTGCCGCGAGCACGGTCGCCGCCTCGCGCTCGGCCTCGGACGTGGTGGTCTCGGCCGCGATCGAGGCGGATGAGTCGGGGTCGACGTAGAGCGCACGGCCGCCGAACACGTGGTCGGTGCTGTGCGCGACGGCGTACCAGGCGGCCGCACCGACCGCGGCCGCGACGGCGATGATCGCGATGAGCAGGATGACGCCCGCGAAGCGGCGCGCGGGTGGGGCCGGGGTGCGGCCGGGGTGCGGCGTCGCGACCGGAGCCGTGAACGGGCCCGTCGCGGGGTGCGGTTCGGTCATCGTGCGGGCCGACGGGCGACGGACGGTGCGCGTGGAGGCATCCGATGCCGGCGTGGCACGCGGTGCGCGTGAGGCATCGGGTGCCGGCGAGGCATCCGCACCCGCCGTGGGGACCGGACCGCTCGCGGGGTCGCCGACCCGGCGCACGTAGCGCGCGTCATCGCGCTCGTGCCGCACGCGCGACCCATCGTTCGGCGTCACCTCATCGGTCACGTCGAGCGGCTCCCTCCCCGAGTGCCAGAACCCCCGTCCGCTCATCCTAGAGCTTGCTAGGAAAACGCTCGCCGGCCGGCGCGGCGCGGGTGTGACCGCCGGCGCGGGCGGCCGCGGTCAAGTGGAGTCCTCAGGTCGTCATAGACTGGCGGTCGTGCATTCTGACGAAACCGTCGACGTCGTGCTCATCGGCGGGGGCATCATGAGCGCCACGCTCGGCTCCCTGATCTCGCGACTCCAGCCCGACTGGACGATTCGCGTCTACGAGCGCCTGGGGGAGGTCGCCCAGGAGTCGAGCAACCCCTGGAACAACGCCGGCACCGGCCACGCCGCGCTCTGCGAGCTGAACTACATGCCCGAGGCCAAGGACGGCTCGGTCGACCCCGCCAAGGCGATCAGCATCAACGAGCAGTTCCAGATCAGCAGGCAGTACTGGGCGCACCTCGTCGCACAGGGGGACCTGCCCGAGCCGTCGACGTTCATCAACTCCACGCCGCACATGACGTTCGTCAAGGGCGCGCCGAACGTGAAGTACCTGCGCCGCCGGTACGCCGCACTGAAAGACCAGCCGCTGTTCGCGGGCATGGAGTACACCGAGGACCTCGACCGGATCGCCGAGTGGACGCCGCTCCTCGCGAAGAAGCGCAACCCGCGCGCGCGGGTCGCCGCGACCCGCATCGAGTCGGGCACCGACGTCGACTTCGGCTCGCTCACGCGCTCCCTCTTCGACGACCTCGAGCAGCGCGGCGCCCAGATCAACACCGACACCCAGGTCACCTGGCTCGACCGGCAGAAAGACGGCAGCTGGAAGCTGAAGCTCCGCCGGCTCGTCGGCAACACGCCCGACGAGGTGCGCGCACGCTTCGTGTTCGTCGGTGCCGGCGGTGGCGCGCTCGCGCTGCTGCAGCACGCCGGCATCCCCGAGATCGAAGGCTTCGGCGGATTCCCGATCTCCGGCCAGTTCCTGCGCACCACGAACCCCAAGGTCGTCGCGCAGCACAAGGCGAAGGTGTACGGCAAGGCCGCCGTCGGCGCGCCGCCCATGTCGGTGCCGCACCTCGACACCCGCATCGTCGACGGCGAGACCGCCCTGCTGTTCGGCCCGTACGCGGGCTTCACGCCCAAGTTCCTCAAGAGCTCGACCTGGTTCGACCTGCCGTTCTCGGTACGCCTGCACAACATCGGGCCGATGCTGCAGGTCGGGCTGAAGAACTTCGACCTCGTGAAGTACCTCGTGGGTGAGCTGCTCGCGTCGCGCGACAAGAAGATGGCGGCCCTGCGGCAGTTCATGCCGACCGCGAAGAAGGAAGACTGGGAGCTCATCACGGCCGGCCAGCGCGTGCAGGTCATGAAGAAAGACCCCGAGAAGGGCGGCGTGCTGCAGTTCGGCACCGAGGTCATCACGGGCGCCGACGGATCGATCGCCGGGCTGCTCGGCGCATCGCCCGGCGCGTCGACGGCGGCGCCCATCATGCTCGAGCTGCTGAAGCGCTGCTTCCCCGACCGCATGCCCGAGTGGGAGCCTGCGATCCGCGAGATGATCCCGAGCTACGGCCGCACGCTCAACGGCGACCCGGCCGCCGCGGCCGAGTCGCTCGCCGCGACCGCGAAGGTGCTGAAGCTCACGGCGTAGGCGCGCGCGCTTCGCGCTTCGCGCGACCAGCCCAACCCCAGGGTCGAGTGTTACCGATCTGTGTCGGCTGATACCGATCCTCGGTCACGTTCGACCCGGTTCGGTATCACTCGACGCGCGTCGTGGGCGGGGCGGGAGGGGCGGGAGGGCGGGGCGGGCGGGTAGGGGTCGCGGTCGGCGCGACGATCTGGTAGTCTCGCTTCCGCTATGAAGTGAGAACCTCCCATCGTCCCGCGCCTGAGGCGCCGTTGACTCCGGGTGTGCTCCTTCGCTGAATCGCGACAGTGTCTCGCGCGCACCCATCTGACGACGGCGAATGCCCGGCGGGATCCAACCTTCCCGCTCCCGGGGTGCGCGTCGCCCGCGTGCTCGTCGTCCGGTGCACCGTCGCGCCGACGCGCGTCGCGCGCCCCCGGGAGCCCTTCGCGAAATGGGGTTCCCCATGGCTGTACGTTCATCGACCTCTCCCTATCTCCGGGCTGACGGGCTCTCCGTCGCCTACGGCGAACGCACCGTGTTCGCCGACCTCTCCCTGTCCGTCTCGCCGGGCGACCGCATCGGCCTCATCGGCGAGAACGGCGCCGGCAAGTCGACGCTGCTGCGCACGCTCGCGCATCCCGCTGGTCGAGTAGCGAGCGACGAAGGAGCACGCGTATCGAGACCCGTTGGCGGAGCGCGGAGTCCAGCTGGCACGGGTCTCGATACGCTCGCCGGCGCTCGCGACTCGACCGGCGAAGCCGTCGTCGACGGCGCCGTCTCGCGCCCGGCGCGCATCGGCCTGCTGCTGCAGGAGGTGCCGTTCGCGGACGACGATCTCGTCGGCGACATCCTCGAGGATGCGCTCGCCGAGGTGCGCGCGATCGAGCGCGAGCTCGACGCGGCCGCCGCGGCGCTCGCGGTCGACGCCGGCGACGAACGGGCTGCCCCCGAGGCATCCGCCCGCTATGCGACCGCGCTCGACGCGGCCGAACGCGCCGAGGTCTGGTCAGCCGACGCGCGACGCGATGAGCTCGTGCAGGGGCTCGGCGTGGGCGACCTGACGCTCGACCGTCGCATCGGCGAGGTGTCGGGTGGGCAGCGCAGCCGGTTCGCGCTCGCGGCCCTGCTGCTGCGGGCGCCGGACGCGCTGCTGCTCGACGAGCCCACGAACCATCTCGACGACGCCGCCGCGGCGTTCCTCGAGGAGCGGCTCCGCGCGTGGCGCGGGCCGGTGCTGTTCGCGAGCCACGACCGGGCGTTCCTCGATCGGGTCGCAACGGGCCTGCTCGATCTCGACCCGGGTCGGCAGGGTGCGCTCGCGCTCGCCGGGTCTGGTGCGGGGGCTGCGGGTGACGCGGGGCTCGCGGCCGCCGGTGGGCAGGTGTTCGGCGGCACGTTCTCCGAGTTCCTCGACGTGAAACGCGCCGAGCGCGAACGCTGGCAGCAGCAGTACGAGTCCGAGCAGGACGAGCTGCGCCGGCTGCACGTCTCCGTCGCCGAGACCGCACGGAACGTGTCGCACCACGCACCCATGCGCGACCGGAACAAGATGTCCTACGGCAATATCGGCAACCGCGTCGAGTCGCAGGTCAGCCGCCGGGTGCGCAACGCGCAGCTGCGGCTCGACACGCTCGAGCGCGAGCAGGTGCGGAAGCCTCCCGCGCCGCTCGCGTTCGCGGGCATCCCGTCGGGGTCGCACGCGCTCGCCGAGGACGCGGGCCTGCTGATCCAGCTGACGGATGCCTCGGTCGGCGACCGCCTGCGGCTCGACACGTTGCAGCTCGCGCCGACGGCGCGGCTGCTCGTGACGGGCGCGAACGGGGCCGGCAAGTCGACGCTGCTCGGTCTGCTCGCCGGGCGCGTCGCGCCCGACGGCGGCGTCGTGCACCGGCGGCGTGGGCTGCGCGTCGGGCTGCTCGAGCAGGATGTGCGGTTCACCGATCCGGATGCCTCGCCGCGCACGCTGTACGAGCGCACCCTGGGGGAGCGGCGCGCCGAACAGGTGCCGCTCTCGGGGCTCGGGCTGCTCGCGCGGCGCGACCTCGACCGGGCCGTCGGGGCGCTTTCCGTGGGGCAGCAGCGCCGCTTCGCGCTCGCGCTCGTGATCGCGCGGCCGCCGCACGTGTTCCTCCTCGACGAGCCGACGAACCACCTGTCGCTCGCGCTCGCCACCGAGCTCGAGGACGCGCTCGGCGCCTACCCCGGCGCCGTCGTCATCGCGAGCCACGACCGCTGGCTCCGCCACCGCTGGTCGGAGCCGGAGCTGCGCCTCGAGGCGGGCCGCGCGCTCGCCGCGGAGCCGTCGTCCGGGTGAGGGCGCGTGCCCGGAGCATTCCTTCGCTGCTCGGGCCTCCCGTGGGTTTCCCTGCTCAGGAACATCGGCGCGGCGCGCCGCGCCGGCGGCGGTGACACGCCGTCGGCGCGGCCATCGTTCCTGAGCTGGGTAACGGATGCCTCGGTCGAGGCGAGCGCGAGGGGGCGGTTGCGGGGGAGTCGAACATATGTTCGAATGAGGGGGTGCGGTGGAGTGGACAGGAGCTCGGGGTCGAGCAGGCGGGAACGCTGCCCGGGCTGGCGCGGCTGAACAACCTCGTGCGGTCGGTGCAGACGCCCGAGTTCGCCGGGGTGACGTTCCATGAGGTGCTGGCGAAGTCCGCGCTCAACCACGTTCCCGGCGCGTCGGCGATGCCCTTCGCGTGGACGATCAACCCGTATCGTGGCTGTCTGCACGCCTGTACGTACTGCTTCGCCCGACCCACGCACGAGTACCTCGACCTCGACGCGGGTGACGACTTCGACCGGCAGATCATCGTGAAGGTCAATGTCGTCGACGTGCTGCGCAAAGAGGTCGCCAAGGCGTCATGGCGGCGGGATCACGTCGCACTCGGCACGAACACCGACCCGTATCAGCGGGCCGAAGGCCGGTACGAGCTCATGCCCGGCATCATCGACGCGCTCGCCTCGTCGGGCACCCCGCTCAGCATCCTCACCAAAGGCACGCTGCTGCGCCGCGACCTGCCCCTGCTGCAGCGTGCGGCCGAGCACGTGCCCGTCGACCTCGCCATGTCGATCGCGGTGTACGACCACGAACTGCAGCAGTCCGTCGAACCCGGCACGCCGAGCACGAAAGCGCGGCTCGCGACGGTCACCGCCGTGCGCGACGCGGGGTTCGACTGCGGCGTGTTCATGATGCCGGTGCTGCCGTATCTCACCGACACACGCGCACACCTCGACGAGGCGGTACGGCAGGCGAAGGCCGCGGGCGCGACGAGCGTGACCTGGTCGGCCCTTCACCTCCGCGGCTCGGTCAAGCCATGGTTCATGCAGTGGCTCGAGCGCGAGCATCCCGATCTCGTGCCGAAATACCGGTCCATGTACTACGGCCGCAATGCTTACGCACCGAAGGCGTACCGGGCGTGGCTCGGCGAGCGCATGCGACCGCTGCTGCGCGCGCACGGGCTGGCCACGCGGGCGGCGGACCCGACGACCGGGGGTGTGCGGTCGAGTGCGTTCCGGTTCGGGGCGAGCGCCGGTGGGGCATCCGGGAAGGTGGGGGAGGCGAGGGCGCGCGTGGTCGCGCCGGAGTTCGCGCCGCCGCCGGACCCTGCGGCGCTGTTCTGAACGCGGCGGGGTCTCGATACGATCGCGACACGTGCGGGGCGTCGTGGCGGGACGCGCGGCGCGCGGGTGCGATAATCCCGTGGACCCCTTCCCCCGGAGGACGCATGGCCGTTGGGCTGCCCGAGCAGCTTGCTCGCGACGCCCTCCGGCGTGCGCTGCAACGCGCCGCGCACGCGGCGGCGTTCGTGTGCCTCGCGACCGCGCTCCTGATCAGCGTCGTCAGCGCGGTCGTCGTCGGCCGCACCGACTCCTGGTGGGCGGTCGGCGCGCTCGCCGCCATGACGCTCTCGCTCGTGCTCGTCGCCGTGCGGCCGACACTCGCCAGCACGCTCCTCTCCCTGCTGGTCGGCGGCGTCACGGTCTACGTCACGACCCTCATCGTGATGTCGGGCGATTCGCCGTTCGACACGTCGAACAACCTCGTGCTCGCGCTGCCGCGCGTCGCGCTCGTGCTCGTCGGCGGCGTGGGTGCCACGACGGTGCTCGCGATCACGTGGGCGGTGCTCGGGTTCGCGGTGGGCGAGGTGGCCGCGCTCGCCGCATCGGGCCACCTCGGCACGGACTGGGCGGCGAACACCGCGGCCGCGTTCGCGGCCGCCGTCATCGTGGCCATCGTGTGCATCGATCGCGCGGGCCGGCGGTCGGGCGGCGAACGGGCCGGCGCCGGCAGCGAGCTGCAGCTGGCCGACCGGCGGGCGCGCGAGCTCGCCATGCACGCCGACCGTGAGCTTCGCGCGACGGCGCGACTGCACGACACCGCGCTCACGCACCTCGTCGCGATCGCGTCGGCCGGGTCGGGGCCCGTCGAGGATCGGCTGCGCGCCGCGATCCGGCAAGATCTCGCCCGTATCGCGGGTCCCGACTGGGCGATCGATCAGCCCGAGGCATCCGCCGCCGGCCCGCGACTCGACCGGTCGATGACCGCAGCCGAGCACGCCGGGCTCGAGGTGCACCTGATCGGCGACACGTCCGCGCTCGGCCTGGTCACGCGCGAACGCGCCGAGGCGCTCGACGACGCGGTCGCGCAGTGCCTCGTCAACGTGAGCCGGCACGCCGGCGTCGACGTCGCCGAGGTCGCGATCGGTGTCGGCGACGGCGAGCTCACGATCGCCGTCATGGACGCGGGCGTCGGGTTCGACACCGAGTCCGTGCCGGGTGACCGCATCGGGTTGAAGACGTCGATCCGCGGCCGCATCGAGCGGGTCGGGGGCGCGGTCCGGCTCTGGTCGACCAGGGGTGTGGGCACCACGATCGTGTTGAGCGTCCCGACGGACCACGAGGCATGAGGCGACGGCCGCTCCACCTGTCCCCGCAGGTGGTCGATCCGATCGGCGGGCTCGTCGACGCGCCGATCGTGGCGGTCGGCGCCGCGATCACGTCGCTGATCGCGTTCACCCTGACCGCGGCGCACTGGGACGAGGTGGGCAACACCGTCGCCGCGGCGCTGGGCGTGCTGCTCGTGGTCGCCGCGGCGATCGTGCTGTTCGCGGCGACCCTGCCGTCGCGGGCGCCGTTCACGCCCGAGCGGCTCGGGCTCATCGTGGCTCTCGCGGTCGCCGCCGCGGTCGCGGAGTACGTGTCGACCGCGGGCACGAACCGGTTCCTCTACGACGACTACGGCGCCGTGGTCGTGGGGCTGCTCATCCTGTCGCTCGCGCCGTTCTGCACCTGGGTGCCGCTGGTGGTGGCCGGGCTGCTGTCGACCGCGGTCAGCACGATCCTCGTGCTGGGGGCCGCGCCCACGACCGAGACCGACGCCCCGGTCATCTCGCTCGTCGCGGTGAACGCGGCCATCATCCTGTCGCTGACCGCGGCCGCCGCCGTGTACTCGGCGACGGTCGTGCGCGAGGTGCTCGCGTGGCAACGGCAGACGAACCAGGAGCTGCTGCGCCGCGACGCGACGCAACCTGACGCGTTCGGCAGCCAGTCGCCGTCGCGGGTCCAGGTGCTGCGCAGCGAGGTCCTGCCGTTCCTCGCGCGGGTGACGACCGCCGACCACCTCTCGAGGGCCGACGCCGACCGGGCGCGCGAGCTCGCCGAGGCGCTCCGCGGTGCGCTGCGCGCGGGCGTCGAGGCGACCTGGCTCGACGAGCTCGTCGAGTCGGTGCGGCGCACGCACGGCACGCCCGTGAGCGTCGCCGACCGAGCCGGCGACGCGCGCCGGCTCGACGACCATCAGCGTGCCGCGGTGACCGCGCTGCTCACCTGGATCGGCGACCGCAGTCGCGCCACGGGCGTGCACGTCGCGGTGGAGCGGGCCGCCGACGCGCCGCGCGGCCGGATCACGGTCGCGGCGGACCGCCACGAGGACTGGCGTCCGCGTCGTCGCGAGCTCCACCGGTTCGTCGCGGTGGCGCGGATCGTGGGGTTGCGCGCACGCGCGCTCGCGACGGGGGAGAATGTCACGGTGGAGTTCGACTATGCGATCGATTGAGCCGCGCTGATGGCGAAGCTGTACTTCCGCTACGGCGCGATGAACTCGGGCAAGTCGACGGCGCTGCTGCAGGCCGCGTTCAACTACGAGGAGCGCGGGCATCACGTGCTGCTCGCCAAGCCGTCGGTCGACACGAAGGGCGACCGCGAGATCGTGTCGCGCCTCGGTGTCGCGCGCGAGGTCGACTTCACGATCGCACCCGATGAGCCCGTGCTCGAGACGTTCCAGCGTCACCGCACACGTGTGATCGAGGCATCCGGCCGGGACGTGAGCAGCCTGCTCGTCGACGAGGCGCAGTTCCTGAGCGAACGGCAGGTCGACGACCTGCTGCGCATCGCGCTGCTCGACGACGTGCCCGTGCTCGCGTACGGCATCCGCACCGACTTCCTGACCGTGGCGTTCCCGGGCAGCCGGCGCCTGCTCGAGGTCGCGCACAGCCTCGAGGAGCTGAAGACGATCTGCCGCTGCGGCCGCAAGGCGATCTTCAACGCGCGCAAGATCGACGGCGTGTTCGTCTTCGACGGCGACCAGGTCGCCATCGACGAGTCGGTCGAGGTCGACGAGGGCGCGGTGCACGAGGTGACCTACGAGTCGCTCTGCGGGGTCTGCTACCTGCAGGAATCGGGCGGGGTGCTGAACGGGCGCCGGTGACGGATGCCTCGGGCGCGGGTGGTCCGCCCGGGTGCGTTGGTGATCGCGGCCAATGCGGCTGGCGGCCATCGGCCGCAGTTCTGTCGCGGTCGGCTGCCGTCTCGCGGTCGGCCGCGGTTCTGTCGCGGTCGGCTGCCGTTCTGTCGCGGTCGGCTTCCTTGCTCAGGAACGGCGGCGCGAAGCGCCGTGCCGACGGCGGCGACACGCCGCCGCGGCGGTCGTCGTTCCTGAGTTGGGATGGCTGAGGGGCGGTGGATGACCTGGGTGAGCGGATGCCTCGGGCGGGCGCATGTTCGCGGTGGGGGGTTCCACCTACGGCCTGTCCCCAATTGGGGGGACATTCTCCGAAAATAGTGAGAATCCGCTCCGCCCGTCGGTAGCGTGGCGGGGATCGTGCGCCGACCCGGCGAGCGACCTCCCCTCATCACCCGGCGCGTGAGTCCGACGCCCGGAGAAGGAGACCCCTACGCTTATGACGGCTTCCAGCCCTCGAACTTCTGCGCGTTCACGGCGCCTGATCGGCATCGGAGCCGCAGCGCTCCTCGCCGTTCCGGCGTCGCTGGTCCTGGCCACGCCCGCTCACGCGGCCGAGCCCGGCTCAGCGACCTTCGATTCCGCCTCGGTCTCCGAGTGGACGGTTCCGGCTGGTGTCCGCGAGGTCGTCGTGACCGCGCTGGGCGGCTCGGGCGGCAACGCCTCGGGCCAGCACGGCGGCGCGGGTGGCTTCGGCGCCTCGGTCGAGAGCGTGCTCACCGTCGAGCCCGGTGACGTGCTCGACATCTGGGCCGGCCAGGCCGGCGCGAACGCCGGTAGCGGCCGCACCGAGAACGGTGCCGGCGGCACGGGCTTCGTCGCGGGCGGCAACGGTGCCCGCAGCGGCGACCTCGCGCGTCCGGGTGCCGGCGGCGGCGGCGCGAGCGCCGTGGCCGTCAACGACGAGACCCTCGTCATCGCCGGTGGCGGTGGCGGTGGCGGCGGCCGTGGCGCCGACGACAGCTTCATCTTCGGCGACGCGTGCTACGGCGGCGCGGGCGGCAACGCCGGCGCTGACGGCGCGGCGGGGTACACCACGGGCGCCCGCGGTTGCACCATCCAGAACGGCGGCGCCGCTGGAAGCGACGCCTTCGGCGCCGGCGGCAACGCGACCAACGTGCCCGACACGACCTTCCCGAACGCCGCGGTCGGCGGCGCGGGCGGCGGCGGCGCGGGCGCCGGCAACGCCGGTCCGCAGAACCTCGGACCCTTCCTCGCCCGGAACGGCGGCGGCGGTGGCGGCGGCGGTGGCGCGAGCCTCGGCGACGTGATCGGTGTCGCGGCGGCGGCCGGCAACGGCTCGGTCGTGCTCGAGTGGGAGGTCGCCTACACGACCGCTATCGAGCTCGGCACCTCGCCCGAGCCCAGCGTCATCGGCGAGACCGTCGAGTTCACGGCCCTGGTCGCGAACACCGAGACGGATGCCACGCCGGTCGGCGACCTCACGTTCGACTTCGGCAACGAGGAGATCGTGACCGTGCCGCTCGAGGCCACCGAGGAGCCCGGCGTCGCATCGGCCACGGTCGAGCGCGCGTCGATCACGCTCGGCGTGCAGGACTTCTCGGCGTGGTACACGCCCACCGAGGGTTCGCCGTTCGCCGGCACCGAGGCCGGTGGCCAGTTCGACGTGGAGCGTGGCGACACGCTGACCGTCCTCGACGTGCAGCCGGTCGACCCGGCGTACTTCGACACCCTGCGCGCCACCGCGACCGTCTCGGTCGTCGACCCGGCCGTCTCGGTGCTCGACGGGTACGTCGCGTTCTTCAACGGCGAGGAGCTCGTCGAGATCGTCGCCGTCGACCCCGCGACGGGTGAGGCTGCGGTCGAGTTCCCGGCGACCGCGGTCGGCGAGGTCGAGGTCTGGGCGTTCTACGGTGACGACAGCTTCCTCAACGCGAGCGAGGACGTCGTGCTCTACGACGCGCACGCTGCCGCGACGACGACCGAGCTCAAGGCTTCCGCGAAGGAGGTCGCGCACGGCGGCAAGGTGAAGTTCGAGGCCGCGGTGACGTCCAGCGTCGTCGCGCCGGTCGAGGAGCTGCCGCAGACCGGTGACGTCGAGGTCCAGGCCGCCGTCGCACCGGTCGAGCCGGCCGGTGTGGTGCGCTTCACCGTCGGCGAGAAGGTCCTCGGCGAGGTCGTGCTGAGCGCGAACGGCACCGCGGCCCTCGAGACCGCTGCGCTGCCCACGGGTGAGCACGAGATCGTCGCGCACTTCGTCAGCTCGGTTCCCGAGCTCGCCTCGTCGCACTCGGAGGCCGTCAAGGTCACCGTCGCCGCGGCGAAGGGTTCGGGTTCCGGTTCCGGCACGGGCCTCGCGTCGACGGGTGTCGACGCCGGCCTGCTCGGTGGCGGGGCGCTGCTCGCCCTGCTGCTGATCGGTCTGGGTGCGGCCGTCGTGATCCGACGCCGCCAGACGGCCTAACCCCCGAACCGCATCACGCCTTCCCCGGGCGTGACGCGATCCGCCCGGCGGAGCCTGTGCCTGGCTCCGCCGGGCACTTTCATGCCCGGGCGCGGTCGGCGGTCGAGGTGCTTCCCCGCGGTGTACTGCCGGAGTGTTTCCTTGTTCAGGAATGCCGGCGCGGCGCGCCACGCGGGCGGCGGCGACACGCCGTGGGTGTGGACGTGATTCCTGAGCAGGGAAGGTGTGGCCGGCGGGTTTGGGTTGACGAGTAGGCGGATGCCCCGGGGTTCGTGTTGCTCGCGCGCGGCCGGTCAGCGCGCCGGTTCGCGCGCGGTGGTCTCGGAGTGTTTCCTTGTTCAGGAGCAGCGGCGCGGCGCGGCGCGCCGGCGGTTGCGACGCGCCGTGGGTGTGGACGTGATTCCTGAGCAGGGAAAGCGTGGGCGGGTCGTGGGCGGACGCGGGTCGCGGGTCGCGGGTGGGCGGATGCCTCGGAAGCAGAAGCGGCGGTCGAGCACCACTACGCGACGGGTGACGGCGGCGCGGGGGCGGGCTACATGACGAGGAGCAGGATGAGCATGGCGTTGTAGACGATGTGCGCGACGATGGCGCCGCCGATGCGGCCGGTGAGCACCACGATCACCGCGGCGGCGAGGCCGAACGCGAAGGTCGACAGCCCGGTGACGAGCGCGAGCGTCGGGCTGGGCGACTCGAGCGTGTGCAGCAGCGCGAACAGGGCCGAGCTGGCGAGCACCGCGATGATCGTCGAGGTGGCACGGCTCGCGCCCGAGGCATCCGTCGCGTCTCGCAGTGTGGGCAGGGTGAGGCCGCGGAAGAAGCACTCCTCGATGACCGGCCCGAGCAGCACGGGTGCGAGCAGCAGCGTGAACCAGGCCATGGTCGGGTCGATCTCGAGCTGCAGCCCGGTGCCAGACATGCGGCCGAGCACCACGAGCTCGATGACCGCGGACACGCCGCGCATCATGAATCCGGCGCCGACGCCCCAGAGCAGGTCGATCGGGCGGATCCACGGCCGGGCGAACAGCGGTGCCCCACCCGAACGGCGCGCTCCGCGCGCGGCGACAACCACGGCGACGCCGAGCGGCACCCACACGACGAGATACGCGCCGACCGCTTGCAGCCACGCCGGCACGATCACCGTGCGCACGAGCGCCGACCAGGCGAGCATCGCGACGACCGCGATCACGACCGCGGCAGCGGGCGCGAGCAGCGTGACACGAGATTGCGGCCGTGTGAACGAATCCTGGTTCGCCCCAGTTCGGGGGATAGGCTTTCCGTGGGGCATGGTCCCGAGCGTAGCGGTGGGGGTAAACACCCAGTTTTCTTCTGGGTTGCGCCGGCATCGGGGAGATTTAGGGGTGGCATGAACGACAGGGCCTGGTCGCGCCCAGAACCGGAAGTCAACAGATTGACTCCGGTTCTGTGGCACGATAAATGCGGCGAAGGTGCCGCGATTTCGGGAGCGGCGCACCTCGCCGTTTCCATGCGGGTGAGGGTGGGGTTCCGTGGAGCTGCGTGACTACGTGCGGGTGCTGCGTCAGCACTGGGTGCTGATCGTCGCGCTCACGCTCCTCGGCGTCGCGGCCGCGGCCGGCTACTCGATCATGCAGACGCCGCAGTACAGCTCGTCGGCGAAGGTGTTCGTGTCGACCTCGGGCGGAGCATCCGTCAGCGAGTTGCAGCAGGGCAACACGTTCACGCAGCAGCGCGTGAAGACCTACGCCGATCTGGTGACGACGCCGATCGTGCTGCTGCCCGTGATCAACGAGCTCAGCCTCGACACCACCGGCGAGGCGCTCGCCCGCCAGATCTCGGCGTCGGCGCCGCTCGACACGACCCTGATCCAGATCACCGCGACCGACGACGACCCTGCGCTGGCCGCGGCGCTCGCGACCGCGGTGTCGCAGAGCCTCACGCAGGTGGTCGGCTCGATCGAGTCGACCAACGCGGCCGCGCAGGCCGAGGGCGAAGAGACGGATGCCTCGCCGGCGCAGAGCCCGGTCAGGCTGACGCTCGTGCAGCACGCGGCCGTGCCGCAGTCGCCGGTGAGCCCGAACGTGCCGCTGAACATCGCGCTCGGCGCGCTCGTGGGCCTCGCGCTCGGCGTGGGCATCGCGGTGCTGCGGGCCACGCTCGACACGCGCATCCGCAATGAGCGCGACGTCGAGATGGTCACCGAGACGCCCATCATCGGCGGCATCGTGTTCGACCCGAAGGCGAAGGAGCGGCCGCTCATCGTGCACGCCGACCCGCATTCGCCGCGGGCTGAGTCGTTCCGCACGCTGCGCACGAACCTGCAGTTCCTCGAGCCGGGCCGCGGCGACCGCGCGTTCGTCGTGACCAGCTCGATCGAGTCGGAGGGCAAGTCCACGACGGCTGCGAACCTCGCGATCGCGCTGGCCGACTCGGGTGCGCGGGTGCTGCTCGTCGACGCCGACCTGCGCCGGCCGAAGGTCGCGAGCTACCTCGGCATCGAGGGTGCCGTGGGTCTCACCGACCTGCTCATCGGCCGCGCCGACCTCGCCGACGTGATCCAGCGCTGGGGCCGCAATCAGCTGTACGTGCTGCCCGCGGGCCGCATCCCGCCGAACCCGAGCGAGCTGCTCGGTTCGACGCAGATGGTGAAGGTGATCCAGGAGCTCCAGGAGACGTTCGACGTCGTGCTCTTCGACGCTCCGCCGCTGCTCCCGGTGACGGATGCCGCGGTGCTGGCGCGCAGCGTCGGCGGCGCGATCGTCGTGGTCGCCGCCGGCCGGGCGCACAAGCAGCACCTGCGCGGCGCGCTCGCGGCGCTCGAGAACGTCGACGCGCCCGTCTCGGGCGTCGTGCTCACTATGCTGCCCACGAAGGGCCCCGACGCGTACGGCTACGGCCGCTACGGGTACGGCTACGGGTATGGGTACGCGGCGCAGCCCGATGAGGAGGCGGTCCGCACGTGACCCTGCGCGTCCTCGTCGTCTGCACCGGCAACATCGCCCGGTCTCCGCTCGCGGAGAGGCTGCTTCGCGCACGCTTCGCCGCCGCGGGGGTCGATGCGGTCGTGTCGAGTGCGGGCACGGGGGCGCTCGTGGGCGAGTCGATGACGCCCGAGGCCGCTGCGCTGGCTGAGCGGTACGGGGCGGATCCGTCCGGGCATGTGGCGCGGCAGGTGTCGCCGGCCGTGCTCGAGGACGTCGATCTGGTGCTCACCGCGACGCGTGCGCATCGCGCCGAGGTGGCGTCGACGCTGCCGAAGGCGGCGCGGAAGTCGTATACCCTGCGGGAGTTCGCGCGGATCGTGGAGTTCCTCGGCACTGACGAGGCATCCGAATTCTTTGTGTCCAATGGGGAAGCGCCTTCCGCGACTGTGCCTGCTGGGACTGTGCCCGCCGGGGAGGCGCCCACCTCCCTGCTCGAGACCGCGTCCATGGCGCGCGGTTTCGCCCCACCACCCGAAGAACCCGAATCTGACAATGTCGTCGACCCGTACCGTCGTCCGGCCGAGGTGTATGACGAGGCGGGCGCGCTGATTGATGCCGCGACCGCGTCCATCGTCGCCGCGTTCGCCGCCGCGGAACGAGCCGGTCGTGGCGCCGCGTAGGCCGCAAGGGCCGAAGCGGCCCAACCGCACGGCCCCGTGGATGCTCATCGGCATCGCGCTGTTCGTCATCGCCGACGTGCTGCTCGTGTGGGCGGCGATCACGTCGGCGCGGACGCCGCCGCCGCCGAGCTCGGCCGTCGGCACCGTCGACGTGCAGATCTCGCCGTCGGCGTCGCCGACGCCGTCTGAGGCGCCGCCGCAGGACCTCGAGGTCGCCCGGCCCGTCGCGCTGCTCGCGGCCTACGACTCGCTGACCGCGTATCGCGCGATCACGGGGGAGTGCCCGGTCGCGCCGCCCGAGATCGAGGTCACGACCGACGGCGGCGTCAGCTGGACGCCGTTTGGTGTGACGGATGCCTCGTCGATCGAGGCCATCACGCCCGAGGGCGCGAACACGCTCAGTGTGATCGCGCGTGATGCGGATGGGTGCGAGGCGAGCGTGCACCGGAGCTTCGTGCAGGGCGCGGGGTGGGCGGAGGCGCCTGAGCTCGACGGGCGTTGGCGGATTGAAGCCGGTGTCGTGATCGCGCCGGGGCCGGTGACCGCGACGCCGTGTGCTGAACCGGTGCAGGTTGCCGGGGTGTCGCCGGCGCGGGCCGTGGTGCTGTGCGCGGATGCGGTGGTGCATGTGACGGATGATGCCGGGGGGACTTGGGTTTCGTCGGAGCCGATCTCGGGGGTTTCGGCGATCGCGGCGCGGGATGACGCGGTGCTCGTGGTGATCGAGCGGCAGGGGGAGTGCGAGGGGCTGCAGGTTGCGGGGCTCAGTGCCGGGGGCGCGGGCGAGGCTGGGGCCGAGGCCGGGCTGGTGCTTGGGGCGCCGGGGGCGTGCATCACGACGGAGCCGACGGATGGGCACAGTGCGCTCGCGGTGTCGAACGACGGCTCGATGGTGTGGCTGTGGTCGAACGGGGTCGTGGCGCGGTCGGTCGACGGGGGTGCGTCGTGGTGACGGCGGAGGTGCGTGGCACACGTTCGACCCGTGAGGCGGTCGGGCGGGGCTCGACGCGCGAGTGGTCGCGCCGCCTCGCCGCCCGGGTGCGGTTGACGGACGCACTCGTGCTCGTCTGGGTCGTGTTCGGCACGCAGATCGGTTGGGTGCGGCTCGATACGTCGGTCATGGGCTTCAGCGGCTCGCGCGGGGACATCGAGATCAGCTACACGTTGGTGTCGCTCGCCATCGTGGTGGCGTGGATGATCGCGCTGAACCTCTTTGACACGCGTTCGCCGCGCGTGCTCGGCGTGGGCACGCAGGAGTACAAAGGAATCGCGGATTCGGCGCTGCGCCTCTTCGGGCTCGTGGCGATCGTGGCGTTCTTGTTCAAGATCGACATCGCGCGCGGATACATATTAATTGCCTTCCCGCTGGGTGTGGCGACGTTGATGTTCTCGCGATGGATGTGGCGCCAGTGGCTCGGCGTCAAGCGCGAGCAGGGCGAGTTCTCGTCGCGCGTGCTGCTCGTCGGCTCACCGGAGTCGGCTACGGTGATCGCGCGCGAGCTCTGGCGTCACAAGGAAGCCGGGTACCAGGTGGTCGGCGCCTGCGTGACGCGAGGATCGTCGCTCCTGACGCATCTGCCGAACACGAACGTTCCGGTCTTCGCCGGCGTGGATGATGCACTCAGCACCATGCGCGAGCTCGGGGGCGACACCGTCATCATCACCTCGAGCGATGAAATGGACCCTGAGCGCGTGAAGCGCCTCAGCTGGGGTCTCACGCCGGGTGCGGAGCACCTCGTGGTCGCGCCCAGTCTCATCGACATCGGCGGTCCCCGTATTCGCACGCGCCCCGTCGCGAGCCTCCCGCTCATTCACGTGGAAACCCCGAAGTTCGAGGGGCGGAAGCTGCTCGCCAAGCGCGTCTTCGACCTGTTGGCGTCCGCGGTGCTGATCCTGCTGCTCTCGCCGGTGCTTATCGTGGTCGCGCTGATTGTGAAGCTCACCTCGCCGGGCCCGATCCTGTTTCAGCAGGAGCGTGTGGGTATCAAGGGGAAGCCATTCAAGATGCTCAAATACCGCAGCATGGTCGTGGACGCGGAGGCCCGTCTCGAGGCGCTAGAAGCCCAGCGCGACGCCGGCAACAAGGTCATGTTCAAGATGAAGGATGACCCCCGCGTCACGCCAATTGGACGAGTGTTGCGCCGCTACAGCTTGGACGAGCTCCCTCAGTTGTTCAACGTGTTACTCGGCTCCATGAGCCTCGTTGGTCCACGTCCGCCGCTGCTGCGTGAGGTCGATGCTTACGACAAGCACGTCAACCGGCGTTTCCTCGTGAAGCCTGGAATAACGGGACTCTGGCAGGTTAGCGGGCGATCTTCGCTCGCCTGGGAGGAGACTGTGCGGCTCGATCTGTACTACGTCGAGAACTGGTCATTGACGGGGGACATTGTGATTCTGTGGAGGACTGTTCGAGCGGTTCTTGAATCGCGGGGAGCGTACTAGATGCCGTCGGTTGCGATTGTCGGTACCCGCGGTTACCCGAGCTATTACGGCGGTTTTGAGACGGCAGTGAGAAAGCTCGCTCCGTATCTCGTCGAGCAGGGATGGGACGTGACCGTGTACGGACGGCCTGGCGCAACCCGCAGCGACGATCCGTCTCGGGATCCTCGTGTTCACGCAATCGAGACGCGCGGCGTCGAATCAAAATCGCTCAGCACGCTCTCGTATGGCCTCACTGCCACAGGACAAACGTTGCGCCGTCGGCCCGACGTCGCCCTGGTGATGAATGTGGCGAACGGTTATTTCTTGCCGTTGCTTCAGATGCGCGGCATCCCTTCCTTGGTCAACGTTGATGGCATTGAGTGGGATAGAGCGAAATGGGGTCGACTCGCTAAGGCGACCTTTCGCGGCGGCGCAAAGATGACCGCAAGATTTGCGACGGAACTCGTTGTCGATGCCCGAGCGATCGGTGAGCGTTGGCAGGCTGAGTTTGGGCGGGACGGCATATTCATCCCGTATGGCGGCGACCCCTCGGACGATCTCCCCGTTGAGCCGGGGCTCACTCGGGGCGCGTACGCGCTCGTAGTCGCTCGGTTCGTTCCTGAGAACACTATCCCGGAGTTCTTCGATGCGGTGGATGCGCTCGGTAACGAAACGGACGTCGTGATCGTCGGATCGAGCGGATACGGCGGGGAATTAGACGAGCGCGCCCGCCAGCTCGCGCTGACGCATCCGCGTGTGACCTGGCTTGGACACGTTCACGATGACACGCGTCTGCGCTCCCTTTGGCAACATGCAGGCGCATACTTTCACGGCCACAGCGTGGGCGGCACGAATCCGGCGCTAGTTCAGGCGATGGCGGTCGGAGCCCCGATCGTCGCGCGCGACACCATCTATAACCGGGAAGTCCTCGCGAGTGGCGGGCTATTCGTGAAACCTGGGGCTCGCGAAATCGCAAACGGGATACGCACCTTGATCGCCGACGAAACGTTGCGTTTGACGCTTTCTGCCGATGCCCGCGAGCGAGCAGCGCAATACTATTCATGGCCAAGCGTGTGCGCTGCGTATGAGGAGGCTCTGCGGGCCTGCGCGGATGGCGAACGTTCGCCATCCGCCGCGGACGCGTCCGCCTCCGGCGGGGCGAATCCAAGATGACGCGTTCGGACGTGCCGCGGCCGGCATACGGTGATCCGCTTGCGCGGACCGGAAGCTACTCAGTCGTCGTGCTGTACTACCGTTTCGGGCCGGACATTCGCAGGACCCTCGACGCCATCCTCGCGCAATCGGTACTGCCGCTCGAGGTAGTCGTTGTCGATAATGCTTCAGCAGATGGCGTCCTCGCGGAAGTTTCCTTCGAATATCCGCAGGTCACGTTTGTCGATTCGACGGACAACCTGGGTTATGCCGGCGGCATGCGACTCGGCTGGACGGCGCTAACGACTGACGCTGACTGGGTCCTCTTCCAGACGCACGAAGTCCGCATGGCGGCCGACTGCGCAGCGATGCTCATGAGGGCAGGCACGAGTGATGAGCAAATCGTCCAGCTCGGCCCGGCGACGTTCACAGACGATCCGCCCGTTCCCTGGTCGTTTGGTGGAAGGTTTCGCGTGGACGGACGCGTCGCTCATTACACCGCTCCCCGCGCTGACGTGCCGTATGCAGTGGAGTGGATCGATGGCTGCTGCCACCTAGTTCGGGCTGATTGCGTATCGCGGCATTTGTTTGATCAGCGCTACTTCCTTTACTGGGAAGATGTAGACATCTCGGCGCAGCTGTCCCGAAAAGGCTTAGTGGCGTGTGTTCCATCCGCCGCTGCGTGGCAATCCACATCGATGGCGCCCACTTATTTCGACACGCGCAATCGCCTGCTTTTCTGGAGAAAGTTCGGTCGCTGGGATCTTGTGTTGTTGGGCGTTGCGGATCCTATTGCACGAATGCTTCTCTGCGACATCTGGCGAGCCTCGTCGAGGTCGGTGCTCCGCGACCGCCTACGAGGTCTCCGAGACGGGGTCGGTCGTCGAGCACCGACGATCGTCGGGCCGCGTGCTGACGCCCCACGAGAAGGGAAGCGTTAATGCTGAGCGAGCCGGCGATGGGTGTGGTGCTGCTAGTCAATCCGCTAGGCGCAGCGCTGCGGCACTACTGCAAGGTGCTCGGAGAGGCTCTTCGCACCCAGGGCTTGGAAGTGGAGGAGGTCAGCGTCCTCGAGCCTTCTGCTTCCGGGGCAGGGCGGCTTCGCTGGGCGATCGACTACATTCGGATGCTCTGGTGTGCTGTCCGAAAGCATCGATGCTCAGAGGTCGTGGTTCTTTGGCCGGTGTTCGGAATGTTCGATCTGTTGATTCTGCGCCTGATGAGATTCGGCGCGACCTCCCTCATCGTTCACGACCCGATTCCAATGGTGCGGAGCGTTGGGTACGGGCGATTTGCGTGGAAATTGGCTGGCAGCGCCGGGCGAGCGACTGTTCTCGTGCATAGTGAGGCCGCTTTCCGCGATGTCCAGGAAAGCAGTTCGGGGCAGATTCGAGTCGCGATGCTCCCTCATCCGGTCTCGGTGGGAAGACCGGATACGGCCGACCGTCCAGCTCGCCCGGCTGGGCTCGTGGTGCGCGTACTGGGTCAATATAAGCCGACGCGGGATATCGAGGCCCTGGAACAGATCGCAAGCGATCTCGCGGGCGATGCGCGCCTCGAAATCGTTGGGCGAGGGTGGCCCGATCTCGTTGGCTGGCACGTCGACTCGAGATTCGTTCCGGAGAACGAGCTGAACGAACTCATTTGTTCGAGTTCAGTAGTCGTGATTCCTTATAGGCGTTTCTACCAGAGCGGGATCGCCTTGCGGTGCCTTGAGCTGGAGGTTCCCTTTGTCGGGGAAAGCGGCACAAGTCTGAGAAGCTTGCTTCCGGCTGACACTGGCTTACTTGTCCGAGATGGGGAGTGGCGCGCCGCGATCGATGCAGCGGCGGCGATGTCTGATGCGGAGCTTCGTGATTTTCGAGAGCGCTACTTGGAGGATGCCCATGCGGCGTACGCAACGTATTTCGGCCGGCGAGCGTCTAACCGAGCGAAGGTGTGAGGGGGCATCTTGGTGCGTTGGGCCCAGGCCTCAGACTTGAAGCGCGGCCAGGAGAGTTACGGGCAGGCGACGGCCAGGGGATGGAGATCCGAACGTATGAGCCAGATGGCAACCCAGGATGGAATCGCCCTGGAGTCTCTGCGGGCCGCGACTAGGGCCGCCTTGCGTGAAGCAATTGGTCCAGCCCACGAGGTTGTGTTGCTCGACCTACCGACCCACATGAACGTGGGTGACACGATGATCCTGCGCGGGGAACTCGAGCATCTGCGACGACTTGGTATCCGACCGAGCTACCTTGCCGATCGATGGCGCTATCGCCCCGAGGACATGCGAGCGCTCGCGCGCGACGCTCCAATTTTGCTTCACGGTGGCGGAAATTTCGGAGATGTGTGGCCGGAGTTTCAAGCCTTCCGAGAGGAGATCGTTGATAGACATCAGAGCACAAGAATTATTCAGCTGTCTCAAAGCGTCTATTTCTCCTCCGCATCGGCAGCTCAGCGGGCCGATCGCATACTTGGCAGTCACCCGAATTTCCTACTAATGGTCCGCGACTGGGACTCGTTCGAGCGCGCAAAGCGGCTCCTTCCAAGCGTGAGAGCGCAGTTCGTTCCCGACATGGCCTTCGGTCTCCAGCTCGAAGTCACGGGGCCAGATCGGAACGGACCGATCACCTTGCTTGCACGCGAAGATCATGAGAGCACGGGCTCGCTCAAGAAGGCCGCGCTGGAAGCGCTTCCCGAACAACCCCGGACGATCGACTGGGGACTGAATGGAGTGCCGAGACTCGAATGGTCCCTGCGGAAGATCCCTGCAGCGGTGAGCAAGCGCGTCGCCTCGGCTCGTGGGCGTCAACTCATGTATCCGATAGTGGCATCTCAGTATGCATCGATGTTTGACCTCAATATGAAGAGTGGCGTCGACATCGTGCGCAGCGCCCGTCTATTACTAACCGACCGGCTGCACGCGCACGTGCTTGCTTGCCTGCTTGGTGTTCCTCACATTGTCACCGACAACTCGAACGGCAAGGTAGGGGCCATCTATAGGGCTTACACATCTGAATTCACGTCGGCGACGTTCGCGAAAGACGTGGATGATCTAGGTATTGCGATCCAGAAAGCGCTCCGTGACTGAACTGCGTGTACATCTGCACCGTTCGTTGGATGTTCCGGCTTGGCGCGCTGAACATGCGCGCGGAGAGCGTCCAGATGCCACGCCTTACGGTCTGCACAAGCTGGCGGAACTCGGCTACGACGTGCTCTTCGCACCGCAGCGTCGGAGTACGCCGGCGGAGCTGATGATGGCGGCGGCATCACGAGCGCCTGGGGGGTCGCCCGAGCGAATCGCATTGAGTTGGGACGAATTCACAGCGGTGCATATGGCAGGACAGGAACGCGGCTCGAGGCGCGCCACCGGTGTGATCTGGGCGGTCGACATGCTCGCCTCGAAAGACGTTCGTATCCGAGCACGTCTCGCCTACCTTCGGAGAGTGCTCCGTGGCTTTGACCTTGTGTGGTGCTTGAGTGAAGCGCAGGTGGCCCCGCTTCGGGCGTGGCTCGGCGCAGAGGGTCCAATGGTCAGGGCACTCCGCTTCGGAGTCGACACTGATTTCTTTTCGAAAGCGCCGCTGGACTCGTCCGCTACCGTGTTGAGTGTCGGAAACGACAGGGATCGAGACACGGTGACGCTGGTCCGTGGACTCGAGCTGCTCAAGGCTCACGTCCCGGAACTCGAAGTGAGAATCCAAACGCGGCACGAGGTCGAATTGCCTAGTGACTTCGTGCGCCTGCCGTGGATGTCGCATACAGAACTTCGCGCAGAAATTGAGCGCGCCACCGTGATGGTGCTCGCGACACGACCGAACCTTCACGTCTCCGGGATGACGGCGAGCCTTGAGGCGATGTCCGTGGGTCGGCCGGTCGTTCTCACCAACACTCCGGGCGCCGATCAGTATGTGGTCCCCGGGCTCCACGGTGAGCTAGCGACGGTAACCGACCCGCAGTCGCTATTCGCATCGGTCCTGCATGTCTTGAATTCGGATCCGGTCGCCTACGGTGACAGAGCGCGGTCGGCAGTCGAAACAGGCATGACGAGCACCCACATGGTCCGACAGCTTGGAGACTTCTTGAGTGATGCGATCCAATATGCGTAGTGCCAGGATGGGGAACGGGCAGGCCGTATCGGAGGAGCCGCGTGAGCCGCCCCATTATCGCGAGGGCGTCTCATTCGGCGGTGCACCCGCCCGTCGGGGTGCAGGGCGTGAGCGTCCGATACCGGCTCACTCCGGTGCGATGAGCGGCGGCTGGCGCTTGATCACGGTGGGTCTAGTTGGGATGGCCACGTTGGCCGCCACGGTCTTGCTCGGCCCGTTTGTTGCCTTGGTCGCGGTCGCCATCGCCGCAGTGATCTTGGCTATCGCGCTGCGCCCTCAAATGTCGGTGTATCTCGTGATCCTTATCGGCCTGACGGCATACCCGGCGTTCGTGCCGTACCAGGTGACTCTCGGCAGCTTCACTATCTTCGTGTACGAACCGGTGCTGTTCATAGCAGCGGTCTGGAGCTTTGTTCTTCTGAGAGGTCGGAAGGGCATCGTCGGACGAACTTGCGTCTTACTTGGCTTGGTTGCCATTTGGGGCGCCGCAGGAATCGCAGTGGGTAACCCAGTGATTGAGGTGATCGGTGATGCCCGAGGTCTCGTCAACGTTGCCCTCTTCGCGATGGTCGCCGCAAGCATTTTCGGAACCATTTACGAGCGCACGTCTCTGAAGGTCCTGCTCGCAAGTCTCTGGGTATCGGCGGTTGTGACGCTTCTGTCATCCCTCGTGGGGTTTCCGGTCGCGGGACGAAGAGAGGACGCGAGCCTTGTTCTTGTTGACGGCGGAGCGACGGCCTCAGGTGCGACTCGGCTATTGACCGCCGCTACAGAGATCTCGGTTCTCGTGCTTTGCGTCGCGATTGCGCTCGCGATCACCGGAAAAGTGAGGCTCAACCGCCTTGTGCCGTACATCATCCCCGCGACAATCATCACTGCGCTCGGATTCTCTCGGAATAGCGTGCTCGCCATCGGAGTTGCAGTCATCCTCGCTTTTCTCGTCGCCCGTACTTCGATCCGATCGGTCGCCAAGATAATTGGCGCGGTGCTAGCGATAACGCTCCTATTTATTCTCGGCGCCGCCGCCGGTGCGCCAGGCGCAGCTTATGTCTCAGACCAGGTAACGGCTTTCACCGGCCGCGTGCTTAACGGACTCAGCTCGTCCACAGTTGCTTCCGATTCTTCCGCCCTCGCTCGACAGAGTGAGAACGCCTACGCGGGAGCTGCATTCGCAGAGTCGCCGATCGTAGGGCACGGGCTCGGCTATGCGTATCGTCCAGCCGTCGGCGAGGCGGGGACATTTTCAGCGACGAAGGGTCAGTACTACGCCCACAACTTCTGGTTATGGACGCTCGTCAAGTCCGGAGTCTTGGGTTTGATGGCAATTCTCATCTGCTTTCTTGCGCCCGTTCTGGTCGCCCTGCGTACAAGTGACTTGATCGCGAAAGCTCTCGCGGCCGCCATGATTGGCCTGCTGGTATCGATGTTCTTTGCCCCGTTCGTGAATGACCCGGGCAACGGCGGAAGCCTCGCGGTTGGTGCACTCCTCGGAGCGACATGGGGCAGCATCGCGGCGGTGCGTTCGCACTCCCGCGTGCTGACCGACGCGGTGTAACAACCGGTTCGTGACAGTCACTAAGGCTCAGTGCTAGGTGATAGTGGCCGAAATCGGTCTGCACGCACTCGGGAGTCATGGAGCGGCGGAGGGTACAGCTGGCCGAGCCGTCCGCGTCGGCGTTGGTTTGTAAGGGTGATGCGATGTTCCACGACAACAACCACTCGGTCCTGCGGATCCGCAAAATCCGCTGGCGTGAGTTTGGCTTTCTCGAGCGGAACTAGGCCCTTGACCCGGACGATCAAGATGTCTTCGGTGTGCTGATCCGAGCTAAGGCGAAGCATCTGCATATTGAGTACGAGGTCATCCCTCTTGTCTCCTGAGGAGCTCTTGGACTTCTTTCGACGACTCCAAGATGAATTCCGCGACTGGGAGGGCGAGCGCACTGGGCGCTCTCTCAATAACGAGCTAGCCGTGCAGTTCGTCATGCTGGCCACATCAAGCTGCGTTGCTAGTCGCCGACCGCGAAGAGTGAGTTGTCGTGGACGTTGGCGACCACTACGTCACATAAAGCGGGAGAGGAGATGGGCCATTGGGCCGAACCATTCTCTGTGTCCTCGATCGCTCCGGGGCTAGGCCGCTTCGCCGGGCCCGGTTTACACCTTGCCGCCGCGGTCGACGACGAGCACGGTCACCCGCGCCGTCGCACTAGAGCTCGCGCGAGAAACGAGAGATCTGCACGAATGGGGCGGATCAGGAGAAGAACGCCGATCACGACTGCGGAGGACGGGATCGATAGAAGCAGCTGGACGAATGCTGGCAGATCGGCTGAAACGATCGCTGTCGCCCAGGCTGCCGCCGCGACGACGCTCGATACGAGCAGCACGCGGAACGAAATCGTCCAGTACTCTCTCGTCGCGAAACCTGTCCTGCTGAGGATGAACGCATTTAGGGGCCATGCCAGAACGGTGCCAGCTGTGAAGGCGAGAGCGACACCACTTATCCCGCCCGTTAGGCCGGCGATCATCGCGGCGATAATCAGCGATCGCGAAAAGATCATGTAGCGAAGTTGGGCTCGCACGAGGCCTCGAGCTTGATACACCCATGTGAGCACTCGGTTGAGTCCGAGGATGGCGCCTCCGACAGAAAGGATCGAGAGCACCGATGCCGCCTCGCCCCATCCTGGCCCAAGGAGCACAGCGACAATTTGATCCGGCATTGCTACCACCAGCGCGCATGCGAGCGCGAGCGGGTATCCGAGCAGCACTGAGGTTTGTCGAACTGCTCGGTTGAACGCCTCGTCATCGTCCTGGAGCCTGGAAAGTGTCGCGTGGGCGACGGACGTGAGAGGGCCGAGGATTTGAAACGTCGGCACCATATATAGCTGATAAGCCCGCGTATAGATTCCGAGAGCCGTCGCTCCGAGCGCCGGTCCGATGATCACGGACTGCGCATTGTTGCCCGCGTACGCAACTAGCTGTACGAGCGTAAAGTCTCGGCCGAATCGCAAGAGGTTTCCCATCTCTTGATTTCTTCGCGGCATAGACGGGATCCACCCGGCAGCCACCAACCGCCCTGCGCAAAGGACGATCGCCTGCGTGATCAACTGCCACACGAGCGCCCAGTAGCCGAACCCTGCGAGCGCGGCAAGCACTGCGACCAAGACGCCCGAGACGAACGAGACCAAATCCGTGAACGTCAACGTCGCAAACCGCAGACTTCGCGTGAGTTCCGCCTGCGATTGGGTCTGTAATCCGTTCAGGAGGTAGACGATCGCTAACGATGATGCGATTCCGGTCAGTTCTGGTGAACCGTATAAGTCTGCGAGGGCAGGCGCCGCGGCGATACAAATTAATGCAAAGGATGCTCCAACGCCCAGGTTGACCCAAAAGAGATTCGACTTCTGAAACTGCGAGATGGTCCGCGCCTGAACAGCCGCCGCCGATAATCCGAGGTCACGAATGATGTCGCCGACGCCAACAAACGCGGTTACCATCGCGAGTAGACCGAAGTCGGCAGGGTCTAGCAGACGGCTAAGCAGTGCGACACTGACCAGTGAGAGCGTGAGGCGAGCGGCCTGGCCTACGAGGGTGATTCGACCGCCGGACCGGCCCGCCGCTGAGACTGATACCACTACGAGGCCCTTAGATCCGAGCGGAAGTAGTGGTTGGCTGGGCGGTCACGCGCGTCGCCCGCGAGCGGCGTCGGCAGCCCAACGGAGCGGTGGGATTGCGCGCACTGCTTTCCTTAGCCTGTTATGTGCTACGACTACTCGTGAAAAACGTGCGGCCGCGACGTTGCGGTTCTGCCGCGCTGCTCGCAGAATACTCTCCCACTCGGCAATACCGCGTGGTCCAGTGATGACCGTCATCGGGTTCTTCTGCACTTCGGTGAAGCAGCTTGGTTCCACTCCGCTCGCGCGCAGATTCCAATAGGTTCTTAGGCACTTTTCGCAGCGCCCGCAGTTTCGATCATGAAGCTCGCCCTGCCAACAGACGCGCAGATGCTTGACCAGTTCTGGTACTTGTTGAAGCACGAGCGCCTTTTCCGTTCGCGAGGATCCAGCGCCGTCGTGGACTTCAGTTTGCAGGCCCGAAGAGAGCAAGTGGTCGGTGAGGGGCGAAGATCCCCAAGGGAGCCGCAATTCGTCATAGGGTTTGCCGCTTCCGATGAGGCCGATGCCGTATTCGGGTGCGACCAAGTGCAGGGCAGCGGCGATTCCGAGGGCGTGCGCATCCTCCCACTTTTGATCCAGCTCGCGGAAGTTCGACGAGGCGGAGAGGACCGGTCGATCAAATCGAGCCGCCACTTCCCGCGCTCGCTGAATCGCCCGTTCAAATTGCTCTGGCTCGCTCAGTGGGATATCGAATCCCTGAACCATGAGGACTGCGCGTATGTCTTGCGATTGCCAGCCGGCGTTGCCTAGCGAGTGTCTGGCAAGCGTGAACATTGCATCAAGGCCGCCGGAAAAGGCTGCGATAGCCCTGGTCGATTGAGGAGAACGATTGACGACTTCGTCTGCACTGAAGATCACGTGATGATAGGCATCGGGCCGCCACCGCAACCAAACTGCCTGCCATTCTTCGAGATTTCGCAGGAGCTCGTGAGTCACTCGTCCATGAATGTGAACTCGGCCGCCCTTGTGCATCCAATGCATCGTTGAGCTGATCACGTATATGTCTGCGAACTCAGCACTAACCGCGCGATCCCGGTCCTCGCCATCACTCCCATCGCCGTGAAGCTCGAACCAGATCTCGGTACGGCGCTCCTGGTCTTCGAGGACTGCTCTGCGTCGGCCGCGATGGGCCATGGATTCGTCAGGGTAGATGTGGCCCGTGATCTCAACAAGCTGCGTGCGAGATTCGCGCATGTCTCTCTTTCGGTGAGCAGGCCGAGGTCGAACTCCGCGACTGATCAGGACACTGTACTCCGCCACTCTACTGGGACCGGCATAAGTCGTCGTTTCGCCCGGGTGAACTCCTAAGGCGCTCTCGTGGCATCGCTCGAGACCCGATGAGCGTCCTGTCGCAGCGAACACGCGCGCCTGACGAGCGATCGTTCAGCCTTGACTAACCTGGGGCGATGACTGTCTCCCCGAACGCGCGTGGCCGATCGCGTCGGATCGCTAAGCCCGCATCCGTTCGACGTTGGTGGATCTGGGGCAGTGTCAGCGTCGTGCTGGCGCTCGTGATCGGCTTCGCGGCCTGGATCGGCGTTCGAGGGCTTCAAGCGAAGGAGGAACTCGAAGCGGCGATCCCGCTTGCGCGTACGACCCAGCAGGCGATCATCGATGGCGATACCCACACGGCGACCCGGATGGCGTCAGAGCTCGCCGAAGGTGCGAGCAGAGCCGCCTCGTTGACCGGCGACCCCGTGTGGCGCGCCGCTGAGGTACTGCCGTGGGCTGGGCCGAACCTTCACGCGATGCGTGTCATCGCTGCATCCGTGGAGCACGTTGCGCTCGGTGCGGTTACGCCGCTCGCTCGGGCGGCGGATCAACTGGATCTTGCTGCGTTCCGCCCGCAGGGCGGTCGTATCGATCTCGCACCGCTCGTCGCACTGCAAGATCCGGTGCGCGATGCTGTCGACGCAATATCAGATGCGCAAAGCGTCCTTCACGAGTCCAAGACTGCGGACGGAGAGCTGATCGGGCCGCTCGCGGAGGCGCGCGAACAGCTCAGTGCGATGCTCGACGAAACGTCAGGCGTTGTCGACGCTCTGGATCGCGCAGTTCAACTCGTTCCGATGATGTTGGGACAAAACGGGGGTCGCGACATCCTCTTGCTGTTCCAGAACAATGCAGAGCTGCGCTCGACGGGCGGAATTCCGGGTGCGCTCGCGATGCTGCATACGGACGGTGGAAGCTTTCAGCTCACGCAACAGGCGAACTCGTCGGATTTTCCGCGCTTCGATCCGCCGGTCGTCGAGCTGCCTCCAGAGACTCGGGCGCTCTGGGGAGAGAACACCGCTCGATACGTCCAAGATGTGACATTCACCCCGCAATTCCCGATCGGTGCGTCTGTGGCTCGCGAGATGTGGGCCAATCAGTTCGGCTCTGCACCGGCGTCGGTTGTGGCGATCGATCCGGTAGTGCTCAGTTACCTGCTGCGGGCGACGGGGCCGATCGATCTGCCCACCGGTGATCAACTCACCGCCGACAATGCAGTGCAGCTGCTTCTCGAGGATGTCTATGAGCGATACGAAGACCCGGCAGAACAAGATCTGTTCTTCGCCGCCGCGGCGGCCGCCGTGCTTAATGCCGTGAGCAGCGGGAGCGCCGAGCCGCGTGCGCTCATCGACGCGCTCATCGAGGCCGGTTCAGAGCGTCGAATCCTCATCTGGAACGCGGACCCCGCGGAGCAGGACATACTCGCCGGCACGACGTTGGCGGGCGAGCTACCAGCGTCGCAAGATGGCGAGCAGGCATTCGGCGTGTACCTGAACGACATGACCATGTCGAAGATGGACAGCTATCTCGATGTACAGATCGCATCGGGAGTCGAGGTATGCCGGACCGACGGACTGCCACAGTATGAGGTCGAAGTGACGCTCACGAACACCGCACCGGGCGACGCCGCGACAAGCCTTCCCGCCTACGTACTCGGCGGCGGCGGCCAGTACGAGCCTGGCGTCATCGCCACGTCCGTCCACGTCTACTCGGCTCCGGGGACATTCAATCTCGGCGTGCGACAGGGCGGTGAGCCGGCGGCATACCATCCGTCGTCGGACTCGGGCTACACATTGAGCAAAGTGACCGCGACATTGGCGCCGGGAGAGAGCACCTCGTGGCGCTTTAGCTTCCTCGGCGATGCAGCCGAAAAGCGCACTCCTGTTATCCAATCGACACCCATGATTTACAAAAATGAAGTGTCTGGACTCGCGGTTTCCTGTGATTCGTCTGTAAGCTGAGGCCGTGGTGTCCATTCGGGGAACTTGGCGCCATTTCTCAGGCACAGTTCACGGGGGAAAAATGAGGGGTACATCTATGCTTCGGAAGATGCTCGCAGGTGCAGCAATCGCGGTTGTTGCGTTGTTCGCCGCGCCGGCCGCAGCAAACGCCTATGGCGAGCAGCCGCCGGTGGTCGAAACGGTCGAGGCGGGCGAGGCCGTGGCGCTCTCGTTCACCGGCCTTCCGCCGAACACGCCGTCGACCGCTGTGGCGCCTGACGCCGTTACGCTCGCCATCCTGAAGGCCGGCACCGCATCGAAGCCGACTGACGCGTCGGGTTCGGTGACGTATTCGGCTTCGGCGACTATCCCGGGCACTTACACGATCACGGTCACCGCCGGTCAGGCGATCGCGACGGCAACGCTGACCGTCGTTCCGGCTGACGGTACGGGCGCTGGCCCGGGCGCCGGTGATGGTTCGGGTTCGGGATCTGGGGGCAGCGCTGACGGCGGCCTCCCCAGCACGGGTGTCGACCCGGTGCTGTTCGTGTGGATCGGTGGGGGCGCGCTCCTGCTGGGTGCGGCGCTGGTCGTCGTGCTTTCCACGGTTCGCCGCGCTCGCAACCAGGCGTAGTCGCAACAGAATCTCTTCGAGGCCCGGGTCATCTCGACCCGGGCCTCGATGTGTTCCAGCGTTCGCAACTTCGCGGCGGCAGAGCACATAGCCGACTGTTGCGAATCGCAGGCTCGGGCACTGGCTTCCAGCCCGACCACACGTGAAGATGGGGACATGCCACCAGGGGAGGATCGGATGACGGAGATCGCGGTCGGAGTCAGCAATGCCGGGCCGGCGAGTGAACGTGCCGTGCGATGGGCTGCGGAACACGCTGCAGATCTGGGCGCACGACTTCGACTCGTGCACGTCGTCGACCGGGCCATCGAGGCAACGGGCGACGCCGAGCTGCTTCTGACCGCTCAGACGAGCGCGCGCGACTCACTCGAGGCGGCACGTGCCACCGCCGAGTCTGTGGCGCCAGGACTCGACGTCACCACTGATCTCCAACAGGGTCGCGCCGAAGAGGTCTTCGAGCAGATCTCGAAGTCCGTCGACCTGCTCGTCGTCGCGACCGATTGGCACGGCGGGCGTCGGCCGAGCCGCCGCGGCGTGCACAGCCTTCGGATCGCGGCCGCAAGCCAGGCACCGGTCGCGGTGATTCCCGACGTCGACCTGTCCGCAAGAGAGGGCGTGGTCGTCGGCGTCGACGGCTCACCCGAGGGTGCGCGTGCGCTCGAGTTCGCCGCTCGCGAGGCCGAGCGCATCGGCGAACCGCTCATCGCCGTGCACGCTTGGGACATCGCCGTCATCGCCGGCGGCGAGTACGGCTACGGCGTCGCGATGGTCGGCACCGACGAGCTCAGCCAGGCGGCCGAGGAACTGCTCGACGAAGCGCTCGAGCCGATCGCGGGCACTCACCCCGGGGTCGAGGTCGTGCGCCGAGTCATCACCGGCGACCCGGTGACTGCGCTCGCTGACGAGGCTGCTGACGCGAAGATGCTCGTCGTCGGAAGCCACGGCCGTGGCCCGCTGGCACGGTTCCTCCTCGGTTCGGTGAGCCACGGCGTGCTCTCCCACCTCGAAGCCCCAACCGTCGTGGTGCGCTGACCGGAATGACGAAGGTCGCCGAGCCGCGGAGCGCGACGCGCAGCCGCGTCGACGGCGTCGACACCGCCCGAGGGCTCGCCCTCATCGGCATGTTCATCGCACATGCCGCGCCGGTGGCAGCGACCCTCGACGGCGCCGAGCTGCTCGCCATCGCCGACGAACGCCCTCGACTGCTCTTCGCCCTCACCGCAGGACTCGCGCTCGGCTTCATCAGCGGCGGCACGCGTCCGACTCCGTTAACGCCGGGCTTCGCGGGCGGGCCCGCGCGAGCGCGTCTGCGCCTGCAGATCAGCATTCGAGCGCTCATCCTGATCGCGCTCGGACTCATCATCACGGCAACGGTCGCGCCGCTGGTGTTCATCATCCTCGACGTGTACGGCGTCGCCTTTCTCGTCATGCTGCCACTCCTCTTCGTACCGAGAGGAGTTGCGCTCGGGGTCGGCATCGCCGGTCTCGCGATCGCCCCCGGTCTCGCAGTGGTACTGAGTCGCCAGCAGTGGGTCGCCGACGCGCGCCTCGCCCAGGTCAACCTGCCCGTCGACTGGTTCATCTCGGGCGCGTATCCAGTGATCGAATGGGTGCCGGTCATGCTCATCGGGCTCGCGTTCGCGCGCTACGGGATGACCCGGCCCCGCGTCGTTGCGTGGGCGGCGCTGCTCGGCACGACCGCAGCGATCGCGTTCCTCCCCGCCGGCGTCGCCCTGATCCGGCTGGGCGAACAACAACAGCTCCAGCCTGGCGTCGCGGCCAACTCCATCACGAGTTTCGCCGTGGGGGAGTCGCTGCAGGCGCTTGGCAACGTCGGCGTCGGCGCGCTGATCGTCGCCGCGATGGTGACCCTCACGGCGCTCGCCCGCGAACCCGTTCAGCGCGTGGCATCCGCCCTGCTCTCACCGATCACCGCCATGGGCGCAATGCCGTTCACCATCTACACCGTGCACCTTTTGGTCCTCGGGGCGGCGATCCGCGTCGAGAACGGCTTCAAGACGGATGACTCGTGGCCGCTGACAATCGGCCTCATCGTCGGCTCGATGGCGTTCGCATGGCTCTGGCGGCGCTTCATCGGTCGTGGTCCGCTCGAGATGGGCATGCGGTTCGCGAGCGGCAGGGCTCGCAACGAAGCGTGAGGCGCTCGCTCGTGCCTATCGGGCGTCGGTGTCGATGGTGAGGGCATCTCTGCTGCCGTCGATGCACATGATGGTGTCCATCCAGCCGAGTGGGCCGTTTGCATAGAGAGCGTTCAGGGGCTCATATTTCCAACCGAGAGAGACGGGTGAGAACGGCTCGCGCGGATCCGTCTCAGGTGCCGGAGTGGACACCCGCAGAAGACACACCGACCCGGCTTGAAGAACACCGCTCGTCGTTCCGCCGTCGATGCAGGATTCCACCGGAAGCTCGTCGGGAAGGTGGACTTCCTCACCGCGAAGACCTCCGAGCGTGACGGTGAGCGCCCGCGGGTGATGCGAGAGGAGCTGGCGGTACCACGCGGCACGTGCTCCTTGCTTCAATGTCCGTGGTGCTCGGGCCCACTGGCCTTCAAGCTCGAATGACGGTTCGTACCCAGTGGTGCGGAGCGCTTCGTTCCGGGCGAACGAGTCGACCAAGGTCTCCTCGAGAGCGCCGTTCTGCGCCTCCGCTTCAGCGATGAGCAGGAAGGCTTCGATGTGGCCAGTCAGGCGCCGCTGCGCGCTGATCACAGCCACCAGGCCATCGGCCGGTCTTAGCTGTCGGGTCCAGAGATCACCGACGCCGATCTGAATCGAACCCGTCACACATCGCAGGTTACGCCGTTGTACGCGGAGCTCCGGGCGACGCCATAGTCCAAGCCCCCGCCGGCGTATCGCAGGTGAACCGCAAGTCGGAATCGGCGCGGTGAGTACGAGAGGCATCGTTCAGTAGCGGTTGCCGTGGCGACGCGGGAGTACGTCCATCCAGAGTTGGTCGGCCCGCTCCCCTCAGGGGCCCAAATGATGCACCACGGATCATTGCATGTGCCCTCGAGGGTTACGTCGATCCGCTGTGGAGCGTATCCGGCCGGAAGGCCGGGGCTGCAGGTGTTCTGAGAACCCCATTCGAGCGTGCCTCCTACCTGACGAAGGCTGTAGGTGCCCTCGCAGTACGCTGCATTCGCATCAACTCCCGCCTCAGCAGCGACGGCGGGGGTCAACTGGATTCTCCAGCCATCGCCGGTTGCCGTAATTTCGTATGGAGCATCTGGGCCGGGCGTGTAGAACTCTTCATCAGGAGATGCGGCTCCCAATGTCGTAGTTCCCATAAACAGCAGAGTGGCTGCGGTCGTTATCGGCTTCGAGATCTTCATCGGTGCCCGCCTTTCATAGAGTGACCGGCCCATCAAAGGGCAGCACGTAGTAGTACATCAGTAGGCGTTTTTGAGGACTGGTTTGTGGTCGGCGTGGGTGGAAGTTATGCGCCCGCGGCAGCAGGCTCGACTAACTCGGAGCCTGATCGCCCCGCGTCGCCCTCCCAAGGCGAACGCCTACGTAAGATTGAAATATTGATCGACACACAAGTCTTATGAGGAGTCATCCGGATGCCGATGCAAAAGCGGGCGCGGGTCACGCGTGAACTGCTGCTTGTCGCAGCGGCGCAAGAGATCTGCAGGGTGGGCTACAGCGACGCCACGCTAGTGGCGATCAGCGCGGCCGCGGGAGTTACGACCGGAGCGCTGTACTTTCATTTCGACGCCAAAGAGGAGATCGCGCGGGCACTCAAAGCAGCATGAGGTCGTTCGGAACGCTGCTGCGGGCGAGATCACTCCCGACCTCTTGATTTCGACTCGATCGCCACGCTTAGCGCGCTACCTCGACGGCCGACCCAGCGGCGGCCGACCGCAGGACAGCGTCGACGATGGCCGTGGAGCGCACGCCGTCGTGGACGTCGGGGAGGCCCTCGACGGACGTGTCACCGGCGAACGTCCCGTACGCATCTGCGACGAAGGCGCGGAAGAGTTCGACGTGGCCCTGCGTGTGCCCGGCGGGGAGCACGCTGAGTCGTCGCTGCTCCGGCGAGCCCGTCGCAGCGTCCCGCAGGAACTCACGCCATCCATCACGCGATCCGAACCAGGCCGACTCGGGGTGCTCCTGGTCGAAGACCGCACTGCCGTGCGCGCCGTCGAGCTCGAACCAGAGGCGGTTCTTCCGGCCAGCCGAGACCTGCGAGATGGTCACCGTCGCCGGTACGCCGTCCGCGGTGCGCGCGATGACGCACGCGACGTCCTCGGTCAGCACCGTGGCGAGAGCGTCCGTCGCACCAGACGCAGAGCCATGCCCCGGCTCTGCCGCCGCCGCCGACTCCGCGGCGAACGTCTGGCTCGGCGCTGAGGGCCGCTGCGCATGGGTCGTCGTGAGCGTGGCGAACACCTCATCGAAGCGAACCCCCGCGACCCATTCGACGGCGTCGAACCAGTGCGTGCCGATGTCGGCGAAGGCCCGTGAGCGCCCACCCTGACCCGGGTCGACGCGCCAGTTCGAGACCGATGGGTCGAGCATCCAATCCTGGAGGTAACTGCCGTGGAACACCTGCCAGGCACCAAGGTCCCCCGCACGCACGCGCGCTCGAATCTCCCGCACAACCGGGTGATACCGGTAGACGAACGGCACGGCGACCTGCCGGCCGCTCCGCTCAGCGGCGCGAGCGACGTCCTCGGCCTCGCCGAGACTCGTCGCCATCGGTTTCTCGCAGATGACGTGCTTCCCGGCGTCGAGCGCGGCGACCGCCTGACTCGCGTGCAACCGGTTCGGCGTGCACAGGTGGACGACGTCGACCAGGTCGTCGTCCAGGACGGCGTCGAAGTCGGCGTACGTGACGGGTGCGCCGAAGCGCGCGGCGGCCCGTTCGGTGGTGGTGGCCGAGGAGGCGAGGACCCCCCGGAGGGGGATCCCCGCGACTCGAAGCGCCGTCGCATGCACGCCGGCGATCATCCCTCCTCCGACGATCGCTGCACGCAGGTGCGGCCCATGAGGCATCGGGTTCTCCTTCCGTCGGTGGGTCACGCGAGGCCTGCGGCGGTGCGGTTCCGTCGCGCGATCGCGTCGATGCTGACGGCGAGGAGGAGCACCAGGCCGGTGACGACGAACTTCACCGCCGCGGGTAGCCCGAGCAGCCCCATCCCGTTGTCGATCCCGGCGATGACGAGCCCGCCGAGCAGCGCGTGGATGACCTTGCCGCGCCCGCCGAACATGCTCGTGCCGCCGATGACCGCGGCAGCGATGCAGTACAGCACGAGCTGGCCGCCCTGCAGGTTCGTCGAAACGGAGTGCAGGCGCGAGGCCAGGACCAGGCCGCCGATGCCGGCGGCGACCCCGGACAGCACGAACACGTACAGTCGGATGCGTTTCACCGCGATGCCCGCTCGACGGGCTGCCTCCGGACCGCCGCCGACCGCGCGGACATAGCGGCCGAACCGCGTGCGGTCGAGAAGGAAGGTGCCGAGTACGAGCACCGCCCCGACGATGAGGATGACGACCGGCACGCCCGTCACGCTGGTCACGCGTCCCCGGTCGATGGAGAACAGCAGCATCAGCGCCGTTCCGAACACCGCGATGACCGCGATGTGCGCGATGAGCAGCGCGAGCGCAGGCACCGGCCGGTTCGCGGCCTGCAGCCGTCGGCGCTTGAGCAGGGAGCTCGCCGCGAAGGCCGCGACGAAGAGTGTCATCAGGATCCATCCGACGGTCGTGGGCAGCACGCCGTTGGCGAGGCTCAGGAACTCCGGGTTGTTGATGGGCAGGGTGCCGCCATCACCGAGGATGATGAGCATCACACCCATGAAGGCGAGCTGCCCACCCAGCGTGACCACGAAGGATGGCAGGTTCAGCGCCGTGATGACGAGTCCCTGCACCAATCCGCAGAGCGCGGCGGCGCCGATTCCGAGCGCGCAGGCGACCCACACGTTCACCGCCGCGGTGCTCAGCAGATTGGCGGTGACCACCCCGGCGATCCCGGCGACGAATCCCACCGAGAGGTCGACCTCGGCGATCATCAGCACGTAGACCGTTCCGATCGCGATCAAGATATAGACGCTGCCCTGCACGAGCAGGTTCACGAGATTGTTCGCGGTCAGGAAGTTCGCGTTGAGCACTTGGAACACCACAGCGATCAGCAGCAGCCCGACGACGACGGGCAGCATGCCGACATCGCCGGCGCGGAGCCGACCCACGTATGCCTGGACGCTCGAGCGAAGGGTTCGCTGCTCGGAGGCCGGCAGCAGGTCCGTCTGGCGGGTCACAGGACCCTCGTCGACGCGGGTCATTGGAGGTTCTCCTTCGAGAGCTTGCCCGTGGTCATCAGCTCGACGACCTCTCGTGGCTCGACGGACGTCACCGGATAGGTGCCCACCATCTCGCCGAGCCTGAGCACGGCGATCCGGTCGGAGACCTCGAAGACGTCCACCAGGTTGTGGGACACGAACATCACCGCGAGGCCGCGGTCGGCGAGGCGTCGGATGAGGTCGAGGACCTGACGGGTCTGGGCGACGCCGAGCGCTGCGGTGGGCTCGTCGAGGATGACCAGCTTCGAGTTCCACATCACCGCCCTGGCCACGGCGACCGACTGGCGCTGGCCGCCCGAGAGGCTCGCGACGGGCTGCCGTACCGACTTCACCGTGGTGACGCTGAGGGAGGCGAGGGCCTCTTCGGCCCTCGTCTCCATCTCCACCTCGTCGAGAGTGATGCCACGCATGGCCTCGCGACCGAGGAACATGTTGGCGACGATGTCGAGGTTGTCGCACAGCGCGAGGTCCTGGTAGACGATCTCGATCCCGAGCGCGGTGGCATCGTTCGGGGTGCGCAGATGCTGCGGGACGCCGTCCCACTCGATCGAACCACCGTCGATCGAGTAGATCCCGGCGATGGACTTGATGAGGGTGCTCTTGCCCGCGCCGTTGTCGCCCACGAGCGCGGTGACCGTGCCGGGGCGCAGCTCGATGTCCACGCCCCGCAGCACGTTCACTGCACCGAACGACTTCCTGACGCCTCGCAGTGCGAGCAGCGGGGCGGCGGCGGTGTCGGTGGTCATCGCACTCATCCGATCCCGTGCTCCTCGCACTTCGCGGCGAACTCGCCCGTGCACAGCTCGGCCGGGTCGATCACCCCGTCGGCGATGACGGTGTCCTGCATGTTCGTGGCGTCGACCGAGATCGGGCGAAGCAGCAGTGAGGGAACCATCTTGCTCTCGGCGTCGTACTCGCCGTTGATCAGCCCGGTCGGCGGCTCAGCACCCGCACGCACGATGACCGCGAGCGCGGCCGCGGCCGCCGCTTCGATGTACACCTGCTTGTACACGCTCATGCACTGGTACCCGGCGAGAATGTTCTGCATGCCCTGCAGGGTGGCGTCCTGGCCGGTGGTGGGGACGCTGAACGGCTGGACGCCCTGGTTCTTCAGGACCGAGATCGCCGACTGGGCCAGGCCGTCGTTGCCCGTGAGGACGGCGTTGATCTCGGGGTTCGCCGTCAGCGCCTGCTCGAACATGGTCTGCCCGACCTGGTTGTCCCAGTTCGGAACACGCACCGCGGAGACCAGGTTGAGCTCACCTGAATCGACGAGAGGGTCGATGACGTCGTCGATACCCTGTTGGCTGAGGGTCGCATTGTTGTCGGTTGGCGATCCGGCGAGGATGTACAGGTTGGGGTCGGTGACCGACCAGTCATCGATGCACTTCACGACGCCCTCGGCCAGCGCGGTGCCGACGTACTCGTTGTCGAAGCTGACGTAGTACTCGGCGGAGCCGTTCAGGGTGAGCCGGTCGTAGTCGATGGTCGGCACACCGGCGGCAGCCGCGTTCGCTTGGATCGCGGCGCCGCTTCCCGAGTCGAGGTTGTCGAGGAGAAGCACGGATGCGCCGTTGGAGATCGCCTGCTCAGCCTGAGTCTGCTGTGTCTGCGGCGAGTTCTGCGCGTTGAGGATGATGTAGTCGTCCTCGGTGAGGCCCATGGTCTCGAACGCGCGCTCGAAGGCGGGCGTGTCCTGCTCGACATACCGTGCGGAGGACTGGGTGTCGGGCAGCAGCACCGCGATCTTTCCTTCGCCGGCGGCGGCGAGCGGTTCGAGCTGCCGGAGCAGCTCGAACACCTCATCGGGGCCGGCGGCCGCGGCGAAGTCCTCGGCGCTGAGCGCGATGTCGACATCCGCGCCTGGCGCTTCGGGGCCCGTGCCGGTGTCGCCGGACGCGCACCCGGCGACAACGAGTGTGGATACAGCCAAGAGGGTCGCACACGCGACGCTGCGAGTGGTGTTCATGGTCGGCTTTCTGTTGAGGTGGGTAGGGGTCAGTTGACGACGGTGGGAGGGACGTAGCCGGGCTTCTGGTCGGCCCACCACATCTCGATCGGCGGCTCGTGGTACAGCCGGTCGCGAAGGAAGGCGGCTCCCTTCCGGAGGCCTTCGTCGAGGGAGGCGATGCCGTCCTCGTGCTCGATGCTCAGCACGGAGTCGTACCCGACCGCCCGCATCATGCTGATCATGTCCCGCCAGACTTTGTCCCCGGCGCCGTAGCCCACGGTGCGGAAGGTCCAGGCACGGTTCGCGATGTCGGTCATCGACTTGGTGTCGAGCACGCCGTTCCGGCGGATGTTGCCCGCGTCGAGGTAGGTGTCCTTGGCGTGCACGTGGAACAGCGCGCCGGCCTGACCGAGCTCCCGGATGGTCTCGACGGGATCGATGCCCTGCCAGAAGAGATGGCTGGGGTCGAAGTTCGCCCCGAGCGCCGGACCGGTCGCATCCCGCAGCCGCATCAGGGTCTCGGTGTTGTACACGACGAATCCGGGGTGCATCTCGATGCCGATCTGGACGCCCTGTTCGCGAGCGAACTGCTCCTCGACCGCCCAGTACGGGATGACCTTCTCACTCCACTGCCAGTCGAGGATCTCGGCGAACTCCGGCGGCCACGAACACGTCACCCAGTTCGGGTACTTCGAGCCGGCGGGGTCTCCGGGGCATCCGGAGAAGCCGTTGACGACCGGGACTTCGAGCGCGTTGGCGAGCTCGACCGTCTTGCGCCACACCCGGTGGCACGAGGCCGCGAATTCCTCGTCGGGTCCGATCGGGTTGCCGTGCTGGCTGAGTGCGCTGATCTCGATGCCGCGATCCCGGAACTTCGCGAGGAACGCCTTCCGTTCGCTGGCGCTGCTGTGCAGGAGGTCGAGATCGAGGTGTCCTCCGATGGGGTAGTTGCCGGTGCCGATCTCGAGCGCGTCGAGGCCGAGCTCGACGGCGCGGTCCAGCATGTCGTCGAGGGGGACTCCGGCGAAGGCGTTGTCGTAGAGGCCGAGCTTCATGGTGTCTGCTTTCCTGGTTCGGTTTACTTGAAGACTTCTTGGAAGGCGCCGCCGGTACGTTCCACGCTGTAGCTGCGCAGCAGCGTCACGGCCTCCTCCACGGCCGCCTCGCGGCCGATGTGCGCGTCGTCCCATTCGACGGAGATCGCGCCCGCGTATCCGACGGCGTTCAGCGCCCGGATGAGCTTGTCCCAGGACACGTCGCCATGACCGATGGAGGCGAAGTCCCATCCGCGCTTGAGATCTCCGAACTCGAGTAGCCCCGAGACGATGCCGTTCCGGCCGTTCAGCGAGAGCGAGGCCTCCTTGCCGTGGCAGTGGTAGATCCGAGCACCGAACTCCTGGATGTATCCGACGAGGTCGATCTGCTGCCAGAAGAGATGGCCGGGGTCGAAATTGATGCCGAAGCCATGACGCCAGTCCATGACGTCGAGAGTGCGCTTGGTGGTCCAGTAGTCGAAGGCGATCTCAGACGGATGCACCTCGAGCGCGAACGTGACCCCCTCGGCTTCGAACACATCGATGATGGGCGACCACTGTTCCGCGAACAGCTCATAGCCGCCGTCGACGTCCTCCGGCGTGATCGGCGGCCAGCCCGCGATCATGTGCCAGATCGGCGATCCGGAGAACCCGCTGACGACCGGCACCTCGAGCATGGCGGCCACGCGAGCGGCCGTCTTCATGCTCTCCGCGGCCCGCTGCCGGATGCCGTCGGGCTCGCCATCACCCCAGATGTGAGGCGGGAGCACCCGCGCGTGCCGTTCATCGATGTACCGGTCGGACACCGACTGCCCGACGAGGTGGTTGCTGATGGCGTTGATCTTCATTCCGCGATCGTCGAACTCGCGACGGATTTCCGCCCGGTAGTCGGCGTCGCGAGCCGCACGCTCGAGGTCGAGGTGGAGGCCCCAAGACGCGAGCTCGAGCCCGTCGTACCCCCACCCTTTGGCTTTGTCGAGGATGTCTCCGAGGGACAGATCGGCCCACTGGCCCGAGAACAAGGCGATATCGCGACGCACGCGCGCTCCAATCGATGAATGGTCGAGGCAGCGCCACGAGTTCGGCGCCACTGCCGGTCGACCGGCTTCGAGCAGGTCGACCTTTTCGCCGAAGCTACGCTCCGGCTTACGTGCCTGTCAAGCGTAAGTTCTCCATCTTCTGCCAAGATTTTTCAAAAGGTCATTGCTTCAATGTGTGATGGTGTGCTTTGCTCTAAGCCATGGCACCGCCTTCCCCTGTCCCGGCGAATTCAGCGATCCTGCTGTCGCCGGGGACCCTGCTTCAGCTGCTTCGCGACGGCGAACCGCACACGCGTGCGGAACTCGCGGCAACCACCGGCATGTCGCGATCGACGATCAGCGCTCGCGTCGATGCGCTGCGCGACCTCGACCTCGTGCGCCCCTACGGCGATGGACGATCGACGGGTGGGCGCCCGCCCGCGCAGTTCATCTTCAACCCGTCGTCGCGGATGGTCCTCGGCATCGATCTCGGCGCTGCGCACGTCGCCGTCGGTCTCGCCGATCTCGCGGGCGAGATCATCGCGTCGCATCGGGAGCCTTTCGACCTTTCCGCAGGCCCGGCCGAGTTCGTCGCGTGGGTGCAACGTGAAGGCGACGCGCTCCTGAGGTCCACGGGAACATCTCGGGACGCGCTCCTCGGCGTCGGCCTCGGTGTTCCAGGCCCCGTGGATGCCTCGGGCCGGCTGATCAGCCCGTTCCTCATGCCCGGCTGGGAGAAGTACCCCCTCGCGGAAGAGCTCACCGCGCACTTCGGGGCGCCGGTGACCATGGACAACGATGTGAACGTGCGCGCCATGGCCGAGCATCGGATCGGGTGGCCGCAGGTCGACAACCTCCTCTTCGTGAAGGCCGCAACCGGCATCGGCTCCGGCATTGTGGCCGGCGGTCAGGTGCAGCGCGGGGCGCTCGGCGCCGCCGGCGACCTCGGGCACTTCATCGCAGACCCTGAATCGGACGTCGTCTGCAGGTGCGGGAACCGCGGATGCCTCGAAGCCATCGCCTCCGCCTCGGCCCTGGCCGGCCGGTTCGTCGGAGACGATCCGGGCGCGGTGGATCGCCTCATCGACCTGGCCCGCAGCGGAGACTCACGGATCGGCGCGGGCGTCAGAGAGGCGGCGCGCCACATCGGCGCCGTCCTCGGCTCGGCCGTGAGCCTGCTCAATCCCTCGGTCGTCATCCTCGGCGGTCGCCTCGCCTCGGCGGGCGAGCCCTTCCTCGCAGGTGTCCGGGAGACCATCTACCAGCAGGCCGTGCCCCTCGCTACGCGCGACCTGGTGGTCGTCGAGTCACGGCTCCGCGAGATGGGCGGCGTCCGCGGGGCGAGCCTGCTCAGCATCGACGCCGCACTGTCCAGCGAGGCCATCGACGAACGAGTCGACTGAGACGGCACGCACCGCTGCGCATTCCGGCCCGTCACCAGCCCGCAACCTCCGGCTGCCAGAATGGAACCGCGCGCGCGTGCCCTCCCGCGGCGCAAGAAGGGGTGCTCCATGCGAATCTCGGTGATCGGTTGCGGCTATCTCGGCGCGGTCCACGCGTCGGCAATGGCCGAGCTCGGCCACGATGTGGTCGGCATCGATGTCGATGAGCGCAAGATCGCACAGCTCGCGGCGGCGCAGCCGCCGTTCTTCGAGCCCGGCCTGCCCGAGATCCTGTCGACCGCCACGGAGAGCGGCCGGCTGCGGTTCAGCACCGACATCGCGGAGGCCGCCGATGCCGAGGTGCACTTCATCGCGGTCGGGACCCCCCAGGCTCCTGGCGGCCACTCCGCCGACCTCAGGTACGTCGATGCCGCGTTCGAGTCACTCGTCCCGCATCTCGCCGAAGGCGCGCTCGTCGTCGGCAAGAGCACGGTGCCCGTCGGTACCGCCTCGCGCCTCGCGGCCCGGCTCGCGAGCGCTGCCCCGCACGCCTCCCTCGCCTGGAACCCCGAGTTCCTGCGCGAGGGATTCGCCGTGAAAGACACGCTCGAGCCCGACCGGCTCGTGTACGGGGTCGGCGACGACCACGCGGCATCCGTGCTCGACCAGGTGTATCGCGCCGCGATCGAGGCGGGCACGCCTCGTGTCGTGACCGACTACGCGACCGCCGAGCTCGTGAAGGTCGCCGCGAACGCGTTCCTCGCGACCAAGATCAGCTTCATCAACGCCATGAGCGAGATCGCGGACGTCTCGGGCGCCGACGTCACCGCGCTCGCCGACGCCATCGGGCACGACGTGCGCATCGGCCGCCGGTTCCTGAACGCGGGCGTCGGCTTCGGTGGCGGATGCCTCCCCAAGGACATTCGCGCATTCACGGCGCGTGCCGAGGAACTCGGCGTGGGGGAGTCCGTCGCGTTCCTGAAAGAGGTCGACCAGATCAACCTGCGGCAGCGGCAGCGGGTCGTCGACCTCGCGGTCGAAGCGCTCGGGGGATCCGCCTGGCGCAAACGTGTCGCGGTGCTCGGCGTCACGTTCAAGCCCGACTCCGACGACGTGCGCGACTCACCCGCGCTCGACGTCGCCGTACAGCTCAAGGGGCTCGGGGCCGATGTCATCGCCACGGACCCCGAGGGGATCGAGAACGCGCGGGCGAGGCATCCGCAGCTCGAGTACACCAGCTCGACCGAGGAGGCGCTCGAGGGCGCCGATCTCGTCGTGCTCGTGACCGAGTGGCGCGAGTACCGGGCGCTCGACCCGGCGGCGACCGCGGGGCGCGTGGCGACGCCGCGGATCATCGACGGACGGAATGTGCTCGACCCGGGCGCGTGGCGCGCGGCGGGCTGGGAGTACCGGGGGCTCGGGCGGCCGTGACGTCGGCCCGGAAGTGGCACCCGTGGCGGCTGGTCGGCGGTCTCGCGCTGATCGTCGCGGGACTCGCGGTCTACGCGTTCCGGTCGGTGCTGGAGGCCGCGTTCCCCGTGGTTCGTGAGTTCCCGATCGTCATGATCGTCGCCCCCGGTCTGCTCCTCGCCGCGAGCGCCCTGATCGTGGCCGCACGCCCCCGGCCGTCCTCGTCGGACGAAGAACCCACCGGCTGAACCGCTCACCGCCGTGGCGTCGGCGGTTGGTGGACGCCGCGGTCAGGGAAGTCGTGAGGCGGGCAGAACGTGGTTCGCGCGAAGTGGTGCAGCTCAGACCATCGAGCGGTGCGCGCCCGGGTGGTGTTCGCAGCGGATGCAGCTCTTCTTCGCTCGCGGCATGTACGCGCCGCATCGCGGCTTGAGCCGGCTGGTCAGGACGATGTCCGATGAGACCGCGTTCCCGCGGGCCCTGCGAAGCGCTGCTTCGATCGCTCGCGTCGGGTCGGCGCCGGAATCACCCCAGCCGTTGGCCATCGCCGCGGCGAGCTCGTCTTTCGAGAGCAGGTCGGCGATGTCCGCCGGAAGGACTCCGGCGGCGACGGCGGCACGGCGATGTCCGGGATCGGCGGGCTCGGGCTGGTAGTCCCAGCCGTCGAGCCCAGCGTGCTCAGCAGCGACGTCCAGCAGATTCAGCGCGTCCCAGATCTGCGTCGCTTCCTCGACGGTGAGCACCCCGCTCGCGACCAGCGCGTGCGCGGCGGTGTAGACCTCGCTCCCGCGCCGGGGGCCACCGACGACGACCTCGATGACGCCCACGTCTTCGACGACCCGGACTCGGTACACGATGCGGTGCTCACCGCCCAAGACTTCCGCGGTGTTGAATCCCGCGAGTTGGCCGTATCGGGTCGTGTTGCTCAGCGGATGCTTCCCGACGGGGTTGCTCGTCAATGCGACGACATCTGCCAGCACTGCAACGCTCTCCGACGCAGTGAGCCCTGCCAGATACTCGAAGAACGCGTCAGTGAAGACGATCTCCGCCTGGTCGTCTGGGAGGCGGCCGCCCGATTGCATGGCGAGGCTACTTGCCGACGCGGCGGGCACGGACCTCCGCCGGATCGATGCCCAGACGCTCGCACATCTGCTCGAGCGTCAGCCTGTCGCTTCGTTCCCACACGAGGTGGGTGGCGGCGTCGACGACGGTCAATGCTGCTTCCCGGATCACGCGAACGTCCTCATCCAGCCGCTCGGCGTTGTCGACGACAGCTACCGGTTTGCCGTGATTGGTGAGGATGACCCGCCGATCGATGGCGTCGGCCGCGACGCGCGAGATGCCGCGGGAAGCAGCCACGCTGATCGGGACGCGAAGAGTGTCGGTCATGGGTCAACGGTAGATGAATCTGTGCAGTTCAGCAACGAAATGCGCATTCGTATGGATGTGCGAGCTCGGCACCTTGACCGACACGGGCGAAGCGGGTCGGTCTCGATACGCTCGCTGGCGCTCGCTACTCGACCAGCGAAGGGGGAGCGCGTAGCTCACTCGGCCAGCGGGGGCTGGCGCGGAGCTGCCTCGACCAGCGGCGTGGCCGTCCACGTCGACGCCCTGCGCCGGTAGAGCCAGATGGCGATGGCGGTGGCGATGACGATCATGATGAGGGCTGCCAGGCTGCCCTCGGTCCCGAACTGCCCTCCGGTGAGCCACTCGGGTGCCGACTCGTCGGCCCGGAGGAAGAAGAACGCGTTGGCCTTCGGTTCGAGCCCGCTGACCGCGACCCCGAAGATGTTGCCGAGCGCCCAGTTCCACCCGGCGTGGATGCCGCAGACCAGCCAGAGCGAGCCTTCCCTCAGAGCCACGAACACGGCGAACACCGCGAACAGGAAGATGGTTCCGAACGCGATGGGCTGCGTCAGCACCCCGTGCACGGCCGTGAAGAGCACGGCTTGGATCACGACCACCAGCACGAGGGTCAGCCTCTGCCCGAGACTCTGCACGAGGAATCCGCGGGTCAGGATCTCCTCGTTGCTGCCCTGCGCGATGACGGTCAGCAGGAGCAGCAGGACGATCGGCAGCGCATTCCAGCCGACGGTCGCGTCCGCGGGCGGTTCATCGCTGACGTAAGCGCCCGTCGCCCAGAGCACGAGGATCGGCGCCGCCATCATCACGACACCGATCACGACGCCGAGCAACAGTCGCAACACGCCCCGCCCGGGGGCGCGGAAGCCGAGCGTCTTCACGTGACGGCGCTCGTACCAGCCGACCCACGCGAACACGACCAGGATGCTCAGCGCGCTGCCGATTCCTTCTTGCAGCTGGGCGGCTGCCGATCCGGGCGCGGACGGCCAGATGATCGCGAGCGCGGCGATGATGCCGATGTTGACCACGAAGAAGACGAAGAACAGGATGATCGCGAGCCACCATCTCGTGACCCGTTTCCCGTTCCTCGCATCGGCGATGAACGGCACATCTCTGATCGCTCCGGACAACGCTTCCCCCTCCGCCGGCTGGGCCTCATCCTATTGGGGGCGGGTGACGGGGGCTGGGCGCCGGACGCGAAGCGGGCCGGGCACTCGGTGAGTGCCCGGCCCGCGATCGGGTGACGGATGTCGCGTCAGGCGTTCTGGCGACGGCAACGCAGGATCAGCAGCACGCCGCCACCGACGAGGGCGAACGCCGCGGCGATAATGCCGGCAAGGGCAGCCAGATCGGTGCCCGTCGAGGCGAGCCCGCCCGAGGCATCCGGAGCCTGCGCGCCGGGCCCACCCGGCTGCCCCGGCCCACCCGGCTCACCCGGCCCGCCCGGCTCGCCGGGCCCACCAGGCTGACCCGGCCCGCCCGGCTCACCGGGCCCACCCGGCTCGCTCGTGTCGGCGGGCGCCTCGACGCCCGGCTCGGTGACCCACTTCGTGCCGTCGGCGTACTTGGTGATGGTGAACTCGTCGAACACCTCGCCGAGCTCCTCCGTCACGGTCGACCCGTCCTGCTTCAGCGCGACCACGGCCCGGTACCGGATCGTCTCCTCGGAGACGTCGATGACCTGGTACCCCTGCGTGTCGCCCGCCCGGGTCACCTGGCGTGCGCCGTTCTGCGTCCACACGTTGTCGTCGGCGTCACTCAGCTCGTACATCTTCGGGCCCGACACCGATACGGCATACACGGGCCCGGTCGACAGCCCTTCGACCTCGGTCTCGTGCTCGAGGAGATGCCCGCGGCCGTAGCTGTGGTCGTGCCCGTTCAGCACGAGGTCGACGTCGTGCGCCTCGAGGATCGGCAGCCACGCGTTGCGCACGAGCGCGTTGTCGCGGCCGGCCGACGTCGAGAACACCGGCTGGTGGAACGTCACGATCGACCAGTGGTGCGGGTTCTCCGCGAGCACCTCGTCGAGCCAGTCGCCCTGCATGCGCAGGAAGATCTCGATCGCGGACTCGCAGCGCTCGAGCTCGCACGCGGGCACCACGTCGGGGATGAACTGCGCCACGCCCGAACCCGGGTTGTCGTCGAGCGAGATGACCCGGACGCCCTGGTAGTCGACGTAGTACGCCGACTCGACCAGGTGCTCGGCGATCTTGTCCTCGAACGCGCGCGTGTACGCGTCCTCGGCGGTCGCAACGGGGCCGTTGCGCGGCTGCTCGACGTGCGAGCGGTACTGCGTCAGCGGCTGGTCGCCCGAGTACTCGTGGTTGCCCGGCGTCGTGATCGTCGGGATCGTCGCCGTGAACGGCTCCTGCGCGCGGAACCACTCGGCCCACTGCACGTCGCGGTCCGAGTTGTTGATCAGGTCGCCCGCGTGCAGCGCGAACGCGGCCTCGGGGACGTCCTCGAACGCCATTTGCGCGACCGGTGTGAAGCCCGCCGTCAGGTCGTTCTGCGCGTCGCCGAACCCGAGGAACGTGAACGCCCCGTCGGCCGCAGCGGTCGTGAACGCGAACCAGTCGCTCCAGTGCTCACCCGAGCCCACGCGGTACTCGTACCCGGTCGCGGCCGCGAGGCCGTCGATCGTCGCCGAGTGCGCACGCGACGCGTAGTCCCACGACGCGAACGTGATCGGCTCGCTCGAGTCCGCGGACACGGTGCGGGCCGCGGCGTCGCCGCCGGCCTCGCGCACCTCGACCGTGCCGGTCTCGACGGCGGCGTCGGTGCGCCACGTGACGGCCACCGAGGTGGCCGGGTCCTCGGTCGCGCTCAGGATGACCCGTGACGGCGCCGCGGTCGGGATCGCCCACGTGGTGTCGGGCGCCTCGCCCGGCTCCTCGGGCACGACCGGCTCGGCGAGGCTGCCGTCGCGGCCCGCGGCGACCGATCCGACGACGACGCGCGCGAACTCGCCGGACGCCTCGAACTCCATGCTGCCGAGGTACATCGTCGCGGCCCCGCTCGCGGTCGCCGCGAACGTGGTCTCCGCGCTGAACACGATCTCGAGCGCGGCCGACGCGCTGCCGCCGGCCACCGCCCGGATCGGCGAGACGGTCGCCGTGACCGTGCTCGTCGCCGTGCCCGTGACGTTGCCGCGCAGGCCGGGCGCCTGGTCGAACAGGTCCTCGCCGAAGAGCGCGCCGATCAGGGCGTCCATGTCGGTCACCTCGGTCTCGGCGGTCACGACGACGGGGGCGGATGCCTCGGCGTCGACGTCGACCGACTGACCCAGCACGGTGAGCCCCTCGACGTCGACGTTCGCGCTCGTGGCGGCGTCGATCGCGCGAGGCGCGGTCGCGGTCGCGGCGATCGAGTCCAGGCGCACGACCTCGTCGAGGCCGAAGACCGCGCTCGCGATGCCGTCCTCGGCGACGAGCGGCGACGAGATCGCCAGACCGTCCGCGTCGACCGATGCGCGAGCGCCGGCCTCCTCGAGCGCGTTCGTCACGCCGAGGCGCGCGAACGACAGGCCGTCGAGGGGATCCTCCTCCTCGACGAACCGGCCGGTCTCGCCGGGGTCGGTCTCGGGCGTGCCGTGCTCGGCGTACGCGACGCGGTCGTCGCCGCCGATCTCGGTGTCCTCGAGCTCGGCGTTGAACAGGTCGGCGAACGCGCCGCCCGCGATCGAGCCGGACGCCGGGACCTCGCGGTGCTCCACGACGACCGCGGACGACACCGCCTGCAGGTCGACCGCGGGCGAGGCATCCGCGTCGAGGGCGTAGGCGCCCAGGTGCGCGACCAGCAGGGTTCCGGTGACGGATGCATCGATGGTGCCGATGACGCTCTGGATGTCGACGTCCCACCGGGCGTCGACGGTGAGGCGCAGCGCGGCACCGTCCGGGGCATCCGCGTCGCCCGCGCCGTCGTCAGCGGGACGCTCGGCCGTGACCGTGATCTCGCCCGCGAGCCGCGCGTCGGTGACGTACCCCGCGTAGGCGGCGCCGTCTTCAGGGCCGACCAGGGAGCTGAGCACGAGGGCCGGGTCGGTGACCTCGAAGGGTGCGCTCCGGGTCGTCGCCGGCACGCCGGCGGCGGTGTCGACCGCCTCGCCGAGCACCGACAGGCCCGAGACGGTGTTGGTCGCGACCGACCCCGTGGCGATCTCCGACGTCGCCGAGCCGACCGTGGCGAGCTCGGTCACGCCCGTGACGGACGCGAGCTCGGGGAACAGGGTGGACAGGTCGAGGCTGACTTCGTCGATCGTCGAGGTCGCGGTGAAGCCGTCGGCGGTCGCCGTGGTGCGCGCCGTGGCGGGGCCGGCGTGGATCGCGCCCGACGTCGCCTCCCAGTTCGCGCCGTCCTGGCAGTCCTCGAGGTCGTCATCGCAGACCTGGCCGGGGACCGGGCCCGCGGGCGTCAGGCGCTCGAGCGTCGCGCCGGTCTCGCCCGGGGCGATGATCGGGGTGCCGACGCCCGGCACCGCGTGGTGCGCGAACGCGCCGATGCGCTCGTCGAGCTCAGGCGACAGCAGCTGCGCCACCTGGCCCGTCGTCGTGCCGGTCGCGCGGAGCGCAGACTGCTCCGCGATGAGCGGCTGCGCGCCCACCGTGCCGGCCGGGGCGGCCGCTGCGGCGGAGCTGCCGGCGAAGGCCACCGCCGCTCCGAGGATCGCCGCGACGCCGAGCGCCGCTCCTCGTCGTATCGCCGGCTTCGTTGGTCGGTCGACCGCCATGTCGTCTCCTCTGTGCGTCGGGGGTGGGTGCTGCGCTGGGGGTATTGCGCGTCGGGGTGACGACCGAGACCGTAGAGCCGCGGGGTGAACGACGCGCGTCGACAGGTAAACGGGGGAGGGCCGCCGGATTGCAGGTGTTGGTGTGGATGCTGGCGGTGGGCGCGTGCGGGGTCTCGATACGCTCGCTGACGCTCGCTACTCGACCAGCGGGGTAGTGGAGTCTTGATATACTGCGCTCCTATGGCTGTGTTGGCAGGACCGGGTTCCGTTCCGGGTGCAGGGCGGGTCGGAGCTCGCGTCGTGTTCGGTGCCGCCGGCGCAATACTGAGCGGAGCGCTGATCGGCGGGCTGATCTCACCGTCGTGGGCGGGTGCGGCCGAGAGCGGCCCGGGGGCCGAGCCCGCGGTGCTCGGCGGGTTCGCGTTGGGTGACGGGGTCGAGGGCCTGGTGGATGCCGCGTCCGGGGCGTTCTCGTTCGCGTTGCCGGTGGCCGGGGTGTCGGTGGGGTGGGACTCGCGGGCGGCCGCGGTCGACCGTTCGGGGCTCGGCGCGGGCTGGTCGGTCGCCGGGCTCGCGCACGTCGACACCGAGGGCGGGGTTCGGGTGTCGCCCGCGTCGGGTGGGATGTTCCCGGCGGACGCGACGGTGCCGAGTGGCTTGTCGGGGTACCTGCTGGGGGATGTGGTGTTCCGGCAGCGGCCGACGGAGATCCCGGCGCGGGCCGACGGGCGGCGGGGTAACGTGTCGGCGGCATTCGAGCTGGTGGAGTCGGGCGGGGTGCGTACGTTCTTCACGGCGACGGGTGACCCGGTCGTGCGGATGGATGCCAATGGGAACCGTTCGGACTGGGAGTGGAGCGGCGGGCACCGGCTGATGCGCGTGATCGACGTTGCCGGGGTCGTGACCGAGCTGGACTGGTCGGATCCGGGGCGCGTGAACGTGCTCACCGGCGCGGGGTCGAAACGGCGCGCGACCGGGACGGTCGAGCTCGACGGCGGCCGCGTCGCGGCGGTGACGGATGCCTCGGGCGGCCGTGTGCACGTGGGGTACACGCCGGCCGGGCTGGTCGGCCGGCTCGCCGGGGTGTCGGGTGCGGCGACCGAAGTGTCGTGGCAGGGCCTGACCGATGGCCGGGCCGCAGTCGACCGGGTCCGGGTGGTCGACACCGGCACCGGGGCCGAGCTGTCGATGCGGGAGTGGTCGGCGCAGGCCGGGCTGGCGTCGGGGTGGCCCATGCAGAGCGCGCCGGTGGCGGCCGGTGCGGCAGCGACTGGAGCCGACGCTGACGGCTCTACGACGTCGGTGTCGGACGGGGTGAGCACGGTGACCTCGGAGTTCGACGGCCGGGCGCGGTTGCTCGAGCGTGAGGTCGAGTCGGCCGGCGGATCGGGTTCGGTGGTGTGGCAGCGGCAGGCGTACACCTATTCCGAGATCGACCTCGGGGCGGCGATCCCGCCGCAGTATGCGCACCCGACCGGGGTCACCGTCACGCACCTGAACGCCGTCGGCGGGCAGCGGGAGGCGACCGAGACGTTCGAGTTCGACGAGCTCGGGCGGATGACGAGGCAGGTCGCGCAGGACGGCACGGTCACTGAGACGACGTTCGACGGGGTCGTCGGCGAGGGCGAGCTGGTGCCGGTGGGGCTGCCGGTGGTGCAGCGGGTCACGGCACCCGACGGGCTCGTGGCCGAGACGCGGCACGAGCTGAATGCGAACCGGACCGCGCACGTGGTCACCGAGACGTTCTCCGGCAGGGTCGGCGACGCGGACCTGATGCGGACCGGCCGAGCGGAGTTCGACGTCGCTGCCGACGGATTCGTGACGGCCGAGCGGACGTTCCCGCAGGGCGGCGCGGGCACGCCGATCGTCACGCGGCACGAGAAGGGCGTCGACCTCGTCGCGGGGACCGTGACCACCAGCACCACGGCCGCGGCGGGCACCGATTCGGCGGCGACCGCGACGCAGGTCACCGACCTGCTGCACGGCGTGGTGCTGCAGGAGACCGGGCCGACCGGCGCGGCGGCGTCGGCCGCGTATGACGGCCTCGGGCGGCCGATCGAACTGACCAACCCCGACGGTGAGGTCGCGACCAGCTACGACTACACCGACTACGGCACCACCACCACCCGCACCCACCCCGACCACCAACCCCCCGCCAGCCCGGGCGTGCTCGTCGGTGACGCGCATCGCAACCCGTTCCAATACGCCGGCGAATACACCAACCCCACCGGCACCCAGCACCTCCAGATCCGCACCTACGACCCCGCCACCATGCGGCTGACCAGCACCGACCCCGAACCCCAGCACAACCGCTACCACTACGCCGCCCTCAACCCCATCACCCTCGCCGACCCCACCGGACGCATCCCCGCACTGCCCAAATGGGTCGGCTTCGCCATCGCCGGGGTCGGCCTCCTCGCGGCCGCGATCGGCCTCGGCCTCGCGGCCGGCGGGCTCGCGACCGTCGCGGCCACCGCGATTGGAGGCGCACCGCTGACCGCGAAGCTCGCGCTCAGCGCCTCGATCGTCCTCGCCGGAGGCTTCGATCTCGCCGCGAGCGGCGTGGCCCTGGCACATGAGATCGACCCGAAGTTCCTCGACCACGAGGTCGCCTTCGGACTCAGCGTCGCGAGCGCCGGTGTCGGCGGCATCACCCTGTTCGCCGGTTTCTTCACTCGCTCGATCGCGCGGATCGACGTGAACAAACTCAGATGGCTGGGAGCCACCGAGGAGCAGGCCGAGGCCATCCGGTTCGCCGAAGAGCTGGTTGGGATCAAGGCGCAGGCGGCGCTCGGGCAACTGCAGAAGGGCCGATTCGAGACGCACGCTCTGGTGTTGGATCTTCATCGCACGGTGGGCATGGCGGCCAGCACCGGCGGATGGAGCGCCGAGAAACACCTGGCGATCCTCGATGAGCTGTTGAGGGGGCCGCAGCTGACGTCCGGTGCCAAGCGCCTGCGTTTCTTCGTGACCACGGAGGCGTCGACCCTCCGCGACCTCTCGAACGCGGAGTTCTACGCACGATATCTCCGCGGAGCGGACGTGACGCACGCGATCGACCAGGTGCGTGTCGAGCTGCGACCCGGCTTGAGAGAGCTCGAGTTCGAGGCGCTGAAGGGGGTGGTCACCAAGACGCAAACCGCCGCGGGCGCGACGACCACTCGTGCCTACCCGTTCAAGAACCTTGAGATCAGTCCTGGTTCGTACTATGGCATGGCATACGAGTTCCGCGGTCCCGACGGTGGCGTGATCTACATCGACCATTGCCGTGCACTCGACAAGCCGTGGTCACCCGCACACGCCTTCGGCCCAGAACACGGGAGTCCCGCGGTCTGAAGCCGCCACACGAACTCGGCTCCCGAGTCCTGCTGGACTCGGGAGCCGATTGGTCGGGGTGACAGGATTTGAACCTGCGACCTCTTCGTCCCGAACGAAGCGCGCTACCAAGCTGCGCCACACCCCGGTGGCCCGAAGGCCTCAACAAGAATAGCCCATAAACCGCACCCCGCCCGACCACGCGCCACCCTCCGCTCGTCGAGTAGCTACGGCGCCGGCACCAGCGTCAGCAGCGTCGCCTCGGGTGGGCACGCGAAGCGCACGGGCGCGAAGATCGAGGTGCCGAGCCCCGCGGACACATTGAGGAACGCCGACCGCAGCCCGTGCCGCCACACGCTCAGCCCCTTCACCTGCTGGCGCGGGATGTCGCAGTTCGTGACGAGCGCCCCGAACCCGGGCACGCACACCTGGCCGCCGTGCGTGTGGCCCGCGAGCATGAGCTGCGCGCCGTGGTTCACGAACGAGTTCAGCACGCGCTGATAGGGCGCGTGCGCGACGCCGATGGTCACGGTCGGTCGCGGGCCGGCGACGGATGCCTCGTCGAGCCACGACTCGTCGCCCAGCGGATCGTTCGCCCGCAGCTCGTCAATCGCGCCCGTGATGAGGTCGAGGCGGTCGTAGCCCTTGTGCGGATCGTCGACGCCGAAGAACTCGAGCCGGGTGCCGTTGATCTCGAGCGCGGCCGCCGCATTGTCGAGGTCGATCCAGCCGAGCTCGTCGAAGTACGCGTGCAGTGCGTCGATGTCGAGACGCTTCGACCGCGGCACGTGGCCCGAAGGGCCGCCGAAGTAGAGGAACGGGTTCTTCACCACGGGCCCGAAGTAGTCGTTCGACCCGTTCACGAACACGCCCGGCACACCCTCGAACCGGTCGAACGCGCGGCGGATGCCGTCGAGCCCGCGCTCGTGGCCCAGGTTGTCGCCCGTGTCGACGATGAGGTCGGGCTGCAGGTCGGCGAGGGTACGCACCCACTCCTGCTTGCTCGTCTGCCACGGCGCCATGTGCAGGTCGGAGAGGTGCAGCACGCGGATCGGCCGGGCCCCGGCCGGGAGCACCGGCACGTCGACCCGGCGCAGGGTCCAGCGCGTGCGCTCGACGAGCGAGCCCCACGCGAACGCGGCAGCCCCCGCCGCGCCGATCGCGAGCGCGATCCGCGCGACGGGGGAGAGGCTACCGGTGCTCAATCGTCGCCGTTGCCGTTCTGACCGCCGCCGCCGAACGTGACCTGAACGGCCGTGTCGCGGCGCACCGCGGTGTTCGGCGCGGGGTTCTGCGCGGTGACGACCTGGTTGCCCTGACCGTTGCCCTGCAGCTTCAGCCCGGCCTGGTCGAGCGCGGACTTCGCCTGCTGCTGGGTCATGCCGGTGAGGTCGGGGACCGTCGTGCCCTGGCCGTTGCTCGTGAACACGCGGATCAGCGAGCCGCGGCCGGCCTGACCGCTCGGGTCGGTGCCCGACACGGTGCCCGCGGGCTGGCTCGAGTCCTGCTGGCCGCCGTCCTCGACCTGGAAGCCGGCCTCCTCGAGCGCCTGCTTCGCGTCTTCGAAGGAGAGGCCCGTGACCTGCGGGATGTCGATGAGCACCTGGCGGAACGCGGTCGACTCGGGCTCGGGGAATGCGTCGCCGCCGTACTTCGTATCAGCGCGCTCCATGATCGTGCTCCACATGCGGTGACGCGCGGTGGCGGCGGGGCCACTGTCGAACGAGAGCGAGCGGAGGTTCGCGTCGTTCACGACGTTGCCGACCCAGACCGCGGTCGCGACCTTCGTGCTGGACCCGATCATCCACGTGTCCTTGGCGCCGTCGGTCGTACCGGTCTTGCCGATGTGGTCGATGCCGGTGTACGGGTTCGCGGCGGTCGCGGTGCCGCCGCCCGCGAAGGTCTGCTGCATGGCGTACGCCATGGCGTGCGAGACCTCGGGCGTGACCGACTGCGTGCACGCGGACTGCGGCGGCTGGATCTCGGTGCCGTCGGCCTTCACGATGCGGTCGATCACGATCGGCGAGCAGGTCAGGCCGTTGTTGGCGATGCCGGCGAAGGCCGCAGCCATGGTGACCGGAGCGACCTCTTGCGTGCCGAGCACGTCGGACGGGTTCATCTGCAGGTCGTTGCCGTCGGCGCGGTGGATGCCGAACGCCTGCGCGGTCTGCTTGATCTTGCACAGGTCGAGCTGCTGCGCCATGGCCATGAAGCTCGTGTTCACCGACCACGCGGTCGCGTTGACTGCGTTGTTCGCGATGCGGCCGTCGTCGTTGCGCGGGTTGAAGTTGCCGAACCAGTTGCCGTTGCAGCTGTCGGTGAACGACGTGAACGCGCGGCGCGAGCCGTTGAACGACTCGAGCAGCGAGTGCCCCTCGTTGAGCCACTCGGCGAGCGTGAACACCTTGTACGTCGAACCCGGCTGCAGACCGCTCGAGCCGCCGTTCTCGAAGTCGGTGCTGTAGTTGACCGACGTGTACGACGGGTCGGCGGCCGCGACCTCGGGGTCGGCCGAGTAGTTCTTGTTCTGCGCCATCGCGAGCACGCGGCCCGTGCCGGGCTGCACGCTGACCGCCACCGATCCGACGTCGAAGCGCGGGTCGACGAACGGCACGTTCTCGCGGATCGTGTTCTCAGCCGTCACCTGCAGCTCGAGGTCGAGCGTGGTGTACACCTGCAGGCCGCCCTCGTTGAGCAGCCGCAGACCCTCGTTGACGTCCTCCGTCGCGGGGTCGTCGTAGTGGTTCAGGATGGTCGTGCGCACATAGTCGCAGAAGAACGCGCTGCCGCCGGCCGTCTGGCAGCCGGTGCTGGGGGGAGTGACCACCGGCGTGACCGGCGTCGCGACCGCGCCGTCGTACTCCTCCTGCGTGATCTTCCCGTACTTCAGCATCTCGTTGAGGATGTAGTCGCGGCGCTCCTTGTTCGCCGCGTACGGCACCGGCTCGCCGGCCTCGTTCACCGTAGCGGCCCCGTTCTCGGCGTCCTCGGGCATGTCGAGACGGAACTTCTCGGGGTGGTTCACGATCGCGATCAGGCTTGCGGCCTCGGGCAGCGAGACATCCGCCGCCGACTTGCTGAAGTAATACTGAGCCGCCGCCTCGATGCCGTACACGCGACCGCCGAACGCGGCGATGTTCAGGTAGCCGAGGAGGATGTCGTCCTTCGAGTACTTCTTCTCGAGGGCGATCGCGTACCGCATCTCTTTCAGCTTGCGCTCGGGCGTCGTCTCGGTCGCCTCGTCGTACGCGGCCTGCTTCTCTTCTTCGGTCTGCGCCTCGCGCACGCCGTTGTTGATGAGCACGTTCTTCACGTACTGCTGCGTGATCGACGAACCGCCCTGCGTGGCGCCGCCGATGACGTACTCGTTCAGGAAGGCACGCATCGTGCCCTGGATGTCGACACCGCCGTGCTCGTAGAACCGCGGGTCCTCACCCGCGATCGCGCTGTCCTTCACGTACTGGCTGATCCGGTCCCACGGGACCGCTTCGCGGTTCTCGGAGAAGAAGGACGCCAGCGGAACCGTCGCGCCCTCGGAGTTGGTCGCGTAGATGTCGGTCTTCTCGGAGAGTTCGCTGATGTCGAGGTAGCCGGGGAGGTTCTCGAACATGGTGATGCTGTTGCTCGCGGCCATGCCGGTGACGGCGAGGGCCGGCGTCACCGCAGCGGTGACGAGCACGCCGGCGAGAGCGCTCATGCCGACGAAGCCGGCGAAGCCGGTCGCGGCAGCACTCATCGAACGTTTCTGGGCAGACATAGGATGGAGCCTAACGGAGAAGGCTGAGGAAACCCGTTAAGCGGGGAAGCGCTGAAATCCCGCGCCGACACGCCGTTTCCCGCCGGAACCGTCCGATTCGGACGCGACCTGCGCACGAGATGTGCCGGTCGCTCCGACGCATCGTCGAGACGAGGAGCCCATGCAGGCCTGGGAGTACATCACCACCCCATTGCTCATCCACAACACCGCCGCGATCCTCAACAACTGGGGCTCGGAAGGCTGGGAGCTCGTGCAGATCGTGCAGGGGCCCGAGGGCGGGCTCGTCGCCTACCTCAAGCGGCCCGTGGGCGGCGAGACCTCGGCCGCCGCAGCGGCGGGTGCCGCCGCATCGGCCCAGGCCGCGAAGCAGTTCGAGGGTCAGCAGTGAGCGCGGAAGGCGCGGGCGCTGCCGGCGGCGCGTTCGAGGCGCGGCTCGCTGAGCTCGGCATCGAGCTGCCCGACGTCGTTCCGCCCGTCGCCGCGTACGTGCCGACGGTCGCCTCGGGCTCGCACGTCTACACGTCGGGTCAGCTGCCGTTCGTGTCCGGCGCCCTGCCCGCGACCGGCAAGGTCGGCGACGGTCATGGTCTCGTGCCAGCCGACGACGCGAAGGCGTACGCGCGCACGTGCGTGCTCAACGGCCTCGCGGCGATCCGCGCCGAGATCGGCTCGCTCGACCGGATCACGCGCGTCGTGAAGGTCGTCGGCTTCGTCGCCTCCGACCCGTCGTTCACCGGCCAGCCCGGTGTCATCAACGGCGCCTCGGAGCTGCTCGGCGAGATCTTCGGCGACGCCGGCCGGCACGCCCGCTCGGCCGTCGGCGTCGCGGTGCTGCCGCTCGACTCCCCGGTCGAGGTCGAGCTCGTCGTCGAGTTCGCCTAGCGCCGCCGCGCGCCGCCGCCGCGGGCCTCCGCGCCCGGCCGCGGCGCTGCGCGGGCACGGCAGACGAGGATATTAGTACTGGCGGGCTGGCGGGCGGTTGGCTACAGTGGGCGGCGAGGGCCCCCAGGCCCGACTTCACGGTCGAGACCCCACAGATCCGGTCCGGGGGTCTTCCTCACGCGCAGACGGATGCCTCGGCGAGCACGCGGCTGAACTGACCCCCGGGAGTTGGACTGAGTAATTCAGTTTCGGCTCCTGGGGGTT
>NZ_JAVKGQ010000018.1:0-896 GCF_031432255.1 Agromyces aerolatus
CGCCCACTCGGCGGCGAGCTCAGCCACCTCGGCGTGCAGCCGGTCGAGCGGTGAGATCATCATGCGCACCAGTATCCACGTACCCACCGACATGGACTCCGCGCGCCCACTCCGCAACCATCCCAGCTACGACCACACTGTCCGGTGCGCACCTCCTCGGTTCACCCGCCTTGCGGAGGAGAGGGCAGCGTCCAGCGCGGCCCGGCGTCTCGGACGAATCAGGCCTCACCGCGAGCAGACGGCAGGCCGATGAAGGAGGTCGGCGGCGTCGGTGCCGGCTCGTAGCAGGGCCTCGGACCTTGCCGCGAGCGCCCGGAGCCGGCGTTCGACCGCATCGCGCGTGTCCGCGTGCAATCGACGGTCCGCAACGCGGCCTGACGGCACGCACGTCCGAAGGTCTCCGGCTTCCGCCCCCGCAAACGTCCCAGCTACGATCAGCTCTCTCCCAACAACTCCTCAGATCTCTCGCCCTGCGGAGAAGCGGTCCGCCCGCCCGATCACGCCATCGTCCAGCACAGCCAGTCATCCGGGACGAACCAGGCCTCACCCCGTCGCCGACGGTCGGCGCAGATGAAACCTCGGCGAGATCGGGTCCGGGATGCCCCGGACGCCCGCTCCGTGATCGACCCAATCGCGACCAGCCCGTTTCCCTGTACAGCACACCCCGGCACACCTCGGTAGCAGGAGAGGTCGGCCCGCCTGTACGCCGCCATCGTCTGACGCGGCGCGGCATCTGGACGAATCAGCCTCGCCCCGCGCCGACGGTCGGCGCAGGTGGAAAGTCGGCAGGATCGGCACGTCCGGGATGCCGCGGACGCCCGATCCGTGACCGACCCCAGCCGCGACCAGCCCGTTCCCCTGTGCGCCCCCGGGGAACACCTGCTTCCGGAGGAGCG